>NZ_JAITJM010000045.1:0-3141 GCF_031278955.1 Candidatus Endomicrobiellum cubanum
AGTAATATTTAATAGTTATCTTTAAAAAAATACCCTACACTAAAAACAAGCAAGTAAAAATTCGTTTCATATTGGAATTATCATAAAAAGATCATAAAAGAACCCTGCACTAGAGAAAAAAACTAGAGAAAAAAAAATAATATAGAAGTTACTAGTTTTACTAAGCATGGTTTAAATAGAGTAATAGAACGATGGATTAAACCAGAAGCTATTTTAGATAGTTTAAAAAATCCTTTAAAAATTGGTGAGGTTATTGTTGATAAATATGGACGCCAGAGTCAACGTTTTATAGGTAAAAGTAGTGAAGTTGTTGTTAATCCATAAACAGGACAAATTATATCAGTTAATAAGACATCTTCGAAAAAATCTATCAAACTTCAAAACAATAAAAACAATGGTAATTAAGTTAAATAAAACTCATATTAATTATTTAATAAATATTCTTTTGAAAGATTCTAAAGGACTAAATAAAGAATTACATATTACTGAAGAAGATACAGTAATATTAAATCAAGGAGTAAAGTTTATTACTATTCAAGTTGATGATGGTATAGCTGACAAAATTCGTAATTTAGTTTGTAATGAACTACAAACCAGCGGTTTTGATGTTAATTATGAGTTAACACCAAATGGGAAAATTTTGGAAGAATTAATAGATATATTTGGGGAATCTTATAAATAATTTTATCATTCTGGATTTTATTCTGGTTCAGGGTTCTTTTTGCGATTATCAGTCTAAAGAAAAAGAAATTTAATGATAAGAGAATATATCGTCCAGTTTATCAGTTGATTTCATATAAGAACAAGATAAAAAAAGAACCCTGCACCAGAATTCTTTCGTGAGGTGATAAATAAGCATGTGCCTTGAACATAGTGTTTATGTTTATGCATAATTCTCCTTTATTCTGTATTCTGAAAGTCAAGTTACGATTAATATTAAAGTTTAAGGTTAAGTTAAGTTTTAAACTTCTTTGCTTAAAGTTCCTCAATCGTATCGTAATCGTATGGAGAAGAATTATGTTTCGCACTCAACTAGTAGATAAATGAACTCCTGAACAGAAAAAAATAGAACAATACATGTTTGACAACATGTAATCTATAAAGCTACGCATGTAGCGTTGTGCCAATCATCTAATAACTCAATATTTTTCTGTAGACTATAGGAATATGTTTTGCCACTTATCAAAAGATAAACAAAAAAATCTAAAAAAGGGATATATTTATAATATTTAATAGATTGAAAAAACCAAAGTTTATTTTGGGGTAATACTAAAGGAAAAGCAATCTTTACGTTATTATAATAAAAAAAGAAATTAGGTTTTAAAATAAAATCTGTTGTAACGTATGAATACGATTTCAAAAAATCTTCATTTATAATGTGTATTCTTTTATCAAAAACCTTTGTTTTATCTCCTATGTAAATTACTTTCAGATTATCTAATTTAGTTTTTTTGAAAAAATCAGTGTCTATAATGCAAAAATCTTCTATTTTAGATCCATTAGAAATAACTAATTCCTTAAAATTTTCGATTAAACTATTAAATGACATTGTATATGATGGCAGAATTATATTACACAACATAAATAAGCTATTATCGTTAAAATAGATCTGTGCCATTTCTACAGCTTCTTTGTGTGTATCATTTATATGAACAGGTAAATTCCCAAGCTTTATTAAGCTACGTATTTTAAACTTCACTAAGCGAACTTTATCAAGAGAATCACAAAGAAATATATAGATTCTTGTATAATTATTTTTATAACATATCGATGCTTTGACATCAGATGCTAGATTTTAGTATCTTCAATCCACTTTTCTCCCCGATATTGAATTTGTTTTAGATTAAACAAACCATTAAAATTTAATTTTAATTCCTTTTTATAAATAATGAAACCATATTGTAATAACATTTGTTCGATTTGATTATCATAACTTTTAGGCATACACGGATACACATTAACTATATATGTATTCCTGTTATGTTCAACATATTCTAATGCCTCAAAATCCATAAGCCAATTATTATAATTTTTGCGATTAAAATATTGGTAACATATCTGCATAATATGTATATCTTGAAAAGATGTTAACCTTGCCCTGCTACATCTAATAAACTTTAATTACCAAAACATTTTGACAATAACATTGGAGGCTCGAGTCGGATTTGAACCGGCGCATAAAGGTTTTGCAGACCTCTGCCTTACCACTTGGCTATCGAGCCGTTTTTCTAACGATCTAAAAAAAAGCAAGGATACAATTAGAAAACCTTATTGATAAATAAGCCTAGTTACATACTGCAAGCTAGGCTTATTTATCATCAAAACGAGGTATGGACACGAAGTAATCCTGTTGCAAAAAGATTTGGAAAATGAAGCTGTGCCTCACTTTCGAGATCTAACAAACGCTTTTGATAATAACTTTTTAAAAAGTCATCCCCTTCTGCAAGAACTTTTTTCAACTGCTCATGCAAAAAAGTTAATTCATGAACGATTAACTTACGTTCTAACTCAACACAACATATTTTCGTATTTTTTACCTCTACCAAAAGAACACAACCACTGTTCTGACAAGAACAGTCGCACAATTCTTTTTGCTCTTCCATACTGACCTCCATATAATTAGTATGGTGAAACCTTGACTGTATCCTTACAATTAAAAAGGAAGGACATCATTGTCCTTCCAAACCCAACTTTAAACGATTACTGCGAAAAATTACTCTTCCAGTAACCCTAACACCTTATTCATCTCTTTCAAGACAAATACCTCTGCCTGACTGTCCTTAAAAACTCCATAATAACCCCAAAACTTCATCCATCTCTTGCAAAATGATTGATTTTTCGTGATTATTAAATTCCTTAGACTTGAGCACTCCACTTAAGGTTGCTAAGGCTCTTGGTGTAGCCAAATCATTTTCCAAAAATCCCCAGAACTCAGTCATCACAGAATCAACTTTTTCACGATCAACGCTGTCAGCATCTGTAACTGATGCTTTAAATTCTTGGTATTTTTTATTCAACTTCTCAACAAAAGATTGCGAAGAATCTAATCCTTCAAAGTTAAAATTCATCGGCTTACGATATAGACCTGTCAAAATTAGATGACGATAAGCCTCTGGCTTATAACCCTTCTCTAACAGGACA
>NZ_JAITJM010000005.1:0-4240 GCF_031278955.1 Candidatus Endomicrobiellum cubanum
CTAGTACAAGGCTCTTTTTAGAGAGAAAACTACAGATTAGCACTAACGCCTGCTAAGAACTTAATTTGATCTAAGTCTTTAGTCTTACCGTCAAGTAAGTAATCCGAGTAATAAAAAAAGAGCAGTTTAACTTCATGCTCAGGAATTAGTAGTTATGGAAAAACCTTTCAAAAAAACTTAACCGCATCGCAAGGACGAATTTCAAGGATTTCCAACTTTGCATCCGACTTGCCAACTCTAGCCATCGTCACAAAGCCAACTTCTTGCCAAAATAAAGGCGCAAGCAGCGGCACATTGTAAGCAATATGGTTTAATAAATTTTTTTTTCCTGATCTAATTATTTATTTTGTTCAATTGAAATACTAAGTTTTTAATTTTTTCTACTTCTATTTTATATATATTTTCATATATATACTGAGTACTAAATGTACAACTATTTGCATAATCTAGTCCTAACTTCACACAAGCATCTTTAATGCTTATTTCGTCCTTACCCTCAATTTCTAAATAACTAGGAATCAACGGCCATGTATCTATATCTATTTCTACATTGTCTAAATAATACTTTTTCCTCCTATTTTCTTCTCTACTTGTTGCCACATATCCTAAGTGATTTAAAATTAGATTTGTATCCTCAAAATTTGAAACTGTAACTTCAATTTCTTGAACTCCATCTACTAAATCGGATTTTATTTCTTTTATCGCCAGTGTTGTTTCCTCTCCATTCGTTCTGAGGCGAATCCATTTTTTCTTATTTTTTTGGTCAATATGATAAACATTTCTAATCTGCGCCCACTCTCCAACAAAGACCGCACCCACTTCTTCCAATTTATTAATAATATCTTTTTCTGATATTTCTAAAAATTTCACTTCCCATTCAATTCGTGTATCATTCATATTTCTTTTTATTTATATATGGCACTTATCTAAATACTTTCTATAATAAGATTTCCATTATTGCTGCATAGTAAATCTAACACTTAGAATATTTTGCTATTAAGTTTAGCAATCGCTTCTTACGTTCAATTTTCTTCTTAATATAAGTATCTATATCTGGCTCTTCACCTATTTTCGCTTTATAAATATCTAACCAATTCATACTATTCAAACCTATCAAAAGTTATAAATTTCATTGCATTTATCTTTTCTCTATCGATACCAAAACATTTTTCATATGCTATATCAACACCACCGTATATTGCTTGCTGAATATCTAGCCCAAGCTTTTTAGAGGTTGATTTTACCAATTCTTCTGTTGCGGCTTCTATTTCAACAAAAGTATTTAGCCTAGGCCAAGTATCAAAACTTATTTCTACTAACTCTGAGGTATCTTTCCAGACCTCTCGGATATTCTCTTGATATGATTTTTCATACGCTCCACTAGCAACTAAAAATTCAGAGGCTTTATCAAAGTCGTTCACTATCACCTCCCATTCATGGACATCATGGATAGTTGCCCCAGTCACTTTTTTAATAGTCATTGTTATTTTATCATACTCCTGCCTAACTCTACCCCATTTTTGTCCAGCTTTAGGAATATCATAAAAACCAAAAGTTTTTCTTTTCATTAAAAACTTTGGAACAACACATTTAAAATTATTTTTTTCTAAAAGATTTTTTATCTTATTTGGATTTACATCTAAATATCTTGCTTCTATTTCTTTGCCCATTTTTTCTAATCCATAATATTGCCATAGAATCGCTCAACACACCAAGAACGAGTTGTTTCTGGATAACGACAATTAAAACAACAATTGGTATTAGTAGTAATTCTAAGTTTTAAATTCCCAATTATTTCCTCAAATGCTTTGCCAACGCCAAACATTTCAATAATATACGTTTTAAACTCGAATATATTTTTATCTAAATTTATAACATTAAATTTAATATTCTTATTTTCGTAGCATAAATATAAATCTAGTGATGTATCAAGACGAGCATAGTCGCCAACTGTCTCCCCACATTTCATTTTTATAGGACATATATTACATAATTTTGATTCATTTTTCTTTGCTTCCGGATTCAGTTTAATTTCAACACAGCCACCATCTTTTAATAAATACCTCATTCTATTACGAGATAATTTATTATCCAAATACATTATATTTTCAGTAATCGGTAAAATATATTGCTCTATAATATCATAATGCGATTGGAAATATAACTGAAAAAAGATATCTCTAACATTAGGTAATAATTCATAGAACTTGATGTTTAAATTATGCTTTCTAACAAATTCTAGTTGGTTTGGTATATCCTCTGTATATCCTTTTAATAAAGTCCTATTGATTTTTACTTTAATATTCGATTGAATTGCACCTTCAAAACCTTCCAGAAATTTTTCATAATTTCCGTGTCCTCCAGAGATATCTTTAAAAATTTCTGGAATAGTAGATTGTCAACTAATTCGTAATAAACTTAATCCTGCTGGTCTTAACTTTTTGTAATATTTATACAATAACTGTCCATTTGTAGTGATAGATACCACAAAACCTTTATTATTAAACAATCTAACTAAGTCCACTATATTATAATTATCATAACGATATAGCAGTGGCTCTTGTGCTGACAACTCTATCTCATGAGACCCACCTAACTGGTTCCAAGTATCTAAAAATGAACTTAACTCGTTCCAATCTATATACTTACTAATCATACATATAGCCTTTAATACGCTCTTTATGATTACAATATAATTGTTAAGATTTCTGTAACAATATCCTCAGGTAATCGGTTATCTGTCTCAATCCAAATTAAGTTATCTTGTTTTTTATATTCTTCTTGAATTCTTTCTTGTAATTCTTGATTATCATCAATACCAACAATATCTGTTCCAGAATTTTTTCTAAATCCTAATCTTAATATCCTTGTTTCCTTTTTAGCTAATAACAGAATTGACTTGTGTGGTTTTAAAATCAAACCACTCTCCAATACAAATTTATTTATATTTTAATATTATTATTTAATACAGAATGATACACTGTGGTTGAAATAAATGATCTATCAGATATCACATTTGAATATTGGAGTAAGTTAGAAATATTTTTGCAGTCATTAATACAGGATAGAGTGTAAAACGCATACCTCCCGATAATATTATTTAAATCATCAACCTCTTTTCTTATTTCTTTAAACAGAGTCCCCGGACTTGAATATAATTCGAAAAGAATCGACTTACGCACAAATGTCTGAGCAACTGTTGTCTTGCCAACACCATCAACACCATCTATCGAAATATAAATATTAGACATACTGATTTTCACTCCATTAAGACAATTGCTTTTGTGTAAAAAAACTAAAATAACAATAGAAAAGCCACCCGAACATGGCGGCAGGGGAGTAGTAAAATCAATCAAGAGATGACTCTTATGGTCTTTAGATGTAAAAAATAAATCCTGAACATGCACCATAAGCTCCCCAGCCTTTTAAAACTGAGGATTGGATATTTTGAAATTGAACTTTTCACGGAATCCTAAAAACCGTCTTGATTGAGCTTTACTAAGCCCTTTGCGCACCATTTTAGGCACTCAAGCATAAAGTTTCCTCTACACCTGCGTGCCCTCTATACTAATAAATAATCATAGTCAAGATAAAGTAAAAAAAATTTTGTCTGATTAATGTTTTGTTCATTAGAACTTATCCATTGGCAAGCAAGATTTTGGACTTTATCTGGATTATCTGGTGCATGGTTACTTTTGTAATCTCTTTTATGATAATCCCCGTATAAAACGAATTTTTACTTGCTTGTTTTTAGTGTAGAGTATTTTTTAAAAAGATAACTATTAAATATTACTATCTAAAATTATACTATTTTCAATAAGTTTTTATCTACAAATAATCATTTATTAGGTCAATGAATCAGGACACAAAAAGTTAAAAGTTAATCTGTAAATTAAGCGGTTATGCTCCAGAAATAGTATGTATGGAATCAACCGGCTGCTATAGTAAAAGGCTAATTAATGCGTTACATGAAAATCAGATTCCTTAGTCGCTTATATGGATTTTCAAAGAGTATTAACATTAAAAAGATCTTTTGTTTATAAGAAACAAGAGAAAAACCGAGAAATAGTGAGACCACCGCACTAGGATAGTCGCGATGAATTGTGCTCGCAGTGATGGCTAGCTGAAGGATTTTTATAAACGCTTAGTTCTCAATGGTAAACCGAGAAAGGTTGCCTTAACAGCGTTGATGAGAAAACTAATAATTATCTTGAATATGATGATTGCTAAAAATATACAT
>NZ_JAITJM010000019.1:0-30808 GCF_031278955.1 Candidatus Endomicrobiellum cubanum
TAAATGGCATACAGGATAAACATATCCTTGTAACTAACAAATATTTAGATGATATAAAAGAATTTAAGGATAAAAGTGACTTTTTAAAAATGTTTCCTAAATCGTATTTGAATGATATTAAGTTAATTGTAAAATCAGTGTAACATATATGAACTTACATTTTTTGAGAAAACTGTATAGTTTTTTTGTTAGTAAGAAAAAAATGTATAATAGGTATAACACAGATGTCATTAAAGAATAAATAGGCTTGTAAAAGATATGAGAAAATTGTCAGTAGGAACGTAATCGCTTAAAGGTTGTTGTTTAAGACATGGTATTTGACGATAAAGAAAGAAGAGATAGTGTGTACATGGTAAGTCAGAGTACACATTAGATTTCCTAAATAATAAAGTAAAAAACGCATTTTGATGAAACTAGCAATGATGACGATACGTGCAGGAGAGGCACGAAGGAGAAGGACATATGATAGAGTTTTCAAAGAAATTCTAAAAAGGAATAAAAATGTCAAAATATATTTCTTTGACTGCTATAGGGAAAGATAAGTTTGGTATTGTAAGTGTAATTGCAGAAGTTCTTTATAAAGAAAAATGCAATATTGAAGAGTCTACAATGACTATTCTTCATGGACAATTTGCCATGATATTAATAATTAGACTACACTCTAATACTTATACAAAGACACTTTTAAATAAACTTAAAAAAAACTCTCAATCATTTCCTATATCTCTTTTTTATACAGATATTGATTCTTATAGACCGAAAAAACAGGTGCCGAGAAATCCTTTTATAATTTCTGTTTACGGCTTAGACAAAACAGGAATAGTATACAGTATAACTAAGTATTTAGCATGTAATAAAATAAATATTACTGATGTTCAAACAACTTTATCTAAACATGAGGGTAAAAATACCTACATTATGGTTATAGAGTCTGATTTTCCTGCAAACATTTCAAAAGAAGAAATTTCTCAAGGTCTTTTTGATTTAGCAGAGTCTCTAAATGTTACAATATCTATAAATCAAGCAGAATCGTCAGATATATAGATGGTCAATAAATGAAAATTTTCCCCATTATTACTATCCCAAACCCAATACTTAAACAGTCATCTTTTCATGTGCAAGAAATTACTAAAGAGACAAAAGATTTAATCGAAAATCTCAAAGCAACTTTGCATGCTCATCCTAGATGTGTTGGAATAGCTGCTGTCCAAGTAGGAATATTGCAGCGCATTATTATTGTAGATGTTGCGCAGAGTTTAAAAGAGCATAGAAATAATGGACTTTTAGTAATGATAAATCCCGATATAAAATATTGTTCAGGTGAAATAAGTTCAAGAGAAGGGTGTTTAAGCGTTCCTAATTTTGTTGGTAATGTTGTAAGAAAGAAGAAAATTGAAGTCGAATATTTAAATATTAATGGGGATAAACAAGAACTAAAAACTAGCGGTTTTGAAGCTATAGTTATTCAGCATGAAATAGACCATTTGAATGGGAAAGTTTTTTTAGATAGGGTAATATCATTAAATACTGATGTGTTTAGAAGGGAGAATTAGAGCGCCTATAGCTTAATTGGATAGAGCGTTGGCCTCCGGAGCCAATTATTCCGGTTCAAGTCCGGATAGGCGCATAAGGGTCTGTCTAAAAAAATCTTAACGCAATATACAATAATTACATAGTTTACTCCCTCTTACTTTTTTGTATATAGGCTTTACATTTTATAGATTCTATTTTTACAAATCGTAGACTATAATGCTATGCTTTGTAAAAAAGGATGTTTTTTTGTGAAAACGAAAATGTTATTTTGGTTGGTGAATAGAAAATGTATGTGATGCGCTGAAAGTGCGGTGAGAGGTTGTTGTATCAAGTGCGTGACAAACTGGCAAAACAAGTTTTAGATAGTAAAATAACCGCTTGACCAAGAAAAGATATCTTGATGCATTTCAAAAGGTTTTGTGAGAATATAATAAAAATAAAGTTCCATATTAAGTGTAGTGTGCTTTATACAGATGTTGACACATTGTCTGTTAAGGAGTCTTAGTCCAGCAATGTGGTCAGAATAAGGCATATGTCTAAATTAAAAAAACATGGTTGATTTTAAAGAAAATATAGATAAACTCTATTCTATGATGGACAACTGTAATATATGTCCAAGAAAATGCGGTGTAAACAGAAATAAAGGGCAACAAGGACTTTGTAAAACTGGAAACAAAATATTTGTTGCAAGTATTAATGTGCATACCGGGGAAGAATCTCCAATAAGCGCGAGCAATGGGTCAGGAACAATATTTTTTTCTAATTGTACTCTTAACTGTGTTTTTTGCCAAAACTACCCTATAAGCCAACTTGGGAATGGCAAAGAAATAAGGTTGGATAGTTTGGTAGGGAGCATCTTAGATCTTCAAAAACGTGGTGTACACAATATAAATTTTGTTACACCAAGTCACTATAGCGCACAAATAGCAAAAGCTGTATATATTGCTAAACAAAGAGGTCTTGTTATCCCAATTGTTTATAATTGTAGTGGTTATGAAAATGTTGAAACTTTACAACTTTTAGAAGGTATAGTTGATATATACTTACCAGATATAAAATATGCATCCGATGAAATTGCTTTTAAATACTCTAAAGTTAAAAATTATGTTCAGGCAAACCAAATAGCATTAAAAGAGATGAAAAGACAAGTTGGAGATTTAACTGTTGATCAAAATGGAGTGGCAAAGAAGGGCATTATTGTAAGGCATTTAGTTTTGCCTGGAAATATAAATAACACTAAGAATGCTCTAAAGTTTATATCAGAAGAATTATCTATAAACACATATGTGAGTTTAATGTCACAGTACCATCCAGCTTATAAATCAAATGAGTTTAAGGAATTGTCACATTCATTGTCTTTGCAAGAGTACAATGAAGCAGTTGATTATCTTGAAATATTAAAATTAAGAAATGGTTGGATTCAAAACCTATAGGGTTTTTAGAGTAATACATAGATTTAATTATAACCTGAGGAGTAAAAATTGTGAAATACGAAAATGGACTCACATCTCTTTTATTGCATAACGAAAATAGCCTCTGTGCGTCAATTATTGTTTTTGTTCAGGTAGGCTCTATAGATGAAAACCCTTCTCAAGCGGGACTTTCTCATTTTTTGGAGCATTTGATGTTTAAAGGCAGTAAAAATTATCCGGGTGATTTGATGTCTAGAAATGTTGAAAATATGGGTGGTTATATAAATGCTGCTACAGCAAACGAATTTACAATGTATTATATAAACATACAAAGAAATGGTGTCCAAGAAAGCATAAAGATGCTTGCTGATACCATGGCAAATCCACTTTTCCCTTTAGAAGAAATTAATATGGAAAGAAAAGTTGTTATAGAAGAAATTCAACGACATCTTGACAATCCAGGAGCTGTTCTTAGTGATAAGTTTTACGAAACTCTTTATACACAAAGCAACTTAAAAAATAGAATACTAGGAACAACAGATATTATTGCAAATATTTCGCGAGAAGAAATATGCGATTATTACAGAACACATTATATACCTGCAAAGATGTTTGTTGTTGTTGCAGGTAATTTTGATAAGACAAAAGTAGAAAAACTTATAAGTGAAACTTTTGGTAAATTCCCCATGCATTTTATGCCAAAAGAAATTGCCTGTTTGGAAAATATTCGTGTTAGTAAAAGTATAGTTGAGTACGGCAAAGTAGAAGTTGGTTATATGTATAGCGGATTTTTGGTAGAAGATATAAAAGAGGATAGTATTTATGTTGCGGATTTAGCTACAAACATTTTAGGCGGAGGGAAAACTTCTAGATTATACAAATCTCTTTATGAAGATAAACATCTTGTGTATAACATAGATTGTTCTTTCTCTACGCATAAGGGCACGTGCAATGTATGGATTGCGGCTGTTTTTGATGCTAAAAATATTAATGGCCTAAAAGAAGAGATTGAAAACCAAATAGAAGACATTATTGCCAATGGTGTTACGTTTGAAGAATTAAATAGAGCGAAGCTTTCAAAACAAACTTCTTGGTATTTTTCTTTAGAAACACCTTTTGGTGTGGCAGAAACTTATGGTTATTGGTATTTAATGAATAAAAAAGAATTTATAGACGATTATATAAACAAAATAGAATCTGTAACGGTTGATGATATTAAGCATTTTTTTGAAAAATTTTATTCTAACAAAACATTTTGTGATGTAGCATTGTTACCTATAAACAATAATGGATTTATAATAAAATAGAAACAAAAAACTGGGAGATAGTTGATGGAAAGCTTTACACTTAAAAATAATATTAAAGTTATTTTCAATAAAACAAATGGAGTTGAAGTTGTTGCCATAAGAGTTTTAACTCCTGTTTCTGTTATAGTAGAAAATTCGCAAAATGCCGGTATATCTTATCTTACTTCAAGACTTATGACTCACTCTACAAAAAAGTATTCTTCAAAAGATCTTGCAAAAGTTGTAGAAGATATTGGGGCAGAACTTGTAGGGTACACAGATTATGATCTTGCAGAAATAAGTATGTCTTGTCTTAGTAGATATTTTGATAAGGCTACAGAAGTTCTTTCAAATGTAATTTTAAACCCTAGCTTTGATGAAAAAGAGTTGATTTTTGAGAAACAGAACATAATAGCGTATCTTGATTCTAGGAAGGATAGCATAGGTAGTACTGCTTTAGATAATTTTACTAAAGAATTCTATGGAGATGTTTCATATTCTAATCCTGTTTTAGGTTCTAAAGAAACAATTTTAGAAATTACCAAAAATGATGTAATACAGTGGCATAAATATTCTTATAATGCTTCAAATATTTTAATTTCAGTTGCAGGCAATATAGATGAAAATATCGTAAAAGAGTTTTTAGAAAAAAATTTTGCTATAATACCAATTGGTCTAAAGTTCAAAAAACCTATTTCAATCTTAACTCATCCGGAAAATAAAATAAAAGAAATACAAAGCAAATTTAGCCAAGCTTATATCTATATGGGATTTTCTGCGCCCTCTTTAAATGATAAAAGACGAGTCCCGATTGAAGTTATAAGTGTAATCCTTGGTTCAAGAATGACAAGTAGATTGTTTGTTGAATTAAGAGAAAAGTTAGGTCTTGCATATGAAGTAAATGCTACATACCCATTAAGAATAAGAGAAAGTTTTTTTGCAATTTATATAGGCCTTGATAAAAAAAATATAGACTTAACTTTAAAAAAGATTGATGAAATTTTGAAAGATTTTTGTACAGTAAAAATTTCTAACCAAGAATTGGAAGATACAAAAAGGTATATGAAAGGCATATATTCTATAAGCAATCTTACTGTAAGAGAACAGTCTTTTTATTATGGGTGGCTTGAACTTATTGGCAAAGGTGTTGGTTACAAAGAAAAATATTTAAAAGAAATAGATAGCGTTACACCAGAAATTTTGATAGATGTAGCAAATAGTGTATTTTCTAAAAAATCTGTTACCATTATTATAGGGGTTTAGACGGATCCTATAGATTCAAAATAAAAAAAGTGATGGTTTTAATTGAACAAATTTATAGAAAAAATTAAAGAATTATCGCACGGCTACGAGGTTTACTTAGTAGGCGGTTTTGTTAGAGATTTATTTTTAAAACGTCAAAATGAAGATATAGATTTAGTTATAAACAAAGAATCTTTTAAGTATTCTAAAAAATTGGCAAAGGCTTTTAAAGCAAAACTTATAACTTTAGACGAAAAGACAAAAACTTACAGAATAATTCTAAAAGATGGCAAAATTAGATATATAGACATATCTGAGTTTCGTGCAAATACAGTAAAAGAAGATTTACAAGCTAGAGATTTTACAATTAATGCAATAGCTTTTAATGTAAAAAACTTTGCTAATTTTAAGCATCATATAATTTTGCCAAAAAAGAATACTTTAAAAGACTTAAAAACAAAAACGTTAAATACAGTTTCCTCTAAATCTTTTAAGATTGATCCCTTGAGAATGTTGAGAGGGTTTCGTTTTATGGCAGAGCATGGTTTTAAACTTTCAAAAATTTCTTTAAAGCAAATAAAAAGCAATTCAAAACTTATAAGGGATGTAGCGAAAGAAAGAATAAAAAATGAATTTTCAAGAATAATGGCTGCAAACAATGCATCAAAAGTATTAAAAATAATGGATAAAGCGGGCCTTCTCGGTACAGTTTTTCCTGAAAGTGTTAAAATGAAAAAATCTTCAAAAAAGCACTATTATCATAAAGGTGGACTATTTGAACATTCTTTTAAAACTTTTGAATCTGCAGAGAACATTTTGAATAATTTAAAGATGTACTTTCCTGAAAATTATATTGATTTACAAAAACATTTTGAAGCTGATTCTTTTTTTTCGGAAAATGTTACAAGAAAAGGTCTAATAAAATTTGCAGCTTTATTTCACGATAATGCAAAACCAGAGACGATATCTTTTCAAAATGGCAAAATGCATTTTTTTGGTCATGAAGAAAAGGGCTCTCAAAAGATAAAAGAGATAATGTCAATTTTAAAATTTAGTAAGAAAGATATAGAATTTTCATCATTTTTAGTTAAGCATCATATGAGATTGTCAACTTTGACAAGGAATAATGTAGTAACCAAAAAAGCGGCTTTAAAGCTTTTTAGAGACATGGGAGACTCTATTTTAGATTTAATTGTTATCTCTATGGCTGACTGGAATTCATATAAAAGTTTAAAATTTTTTTCAAAAGGAGAGTTAAGTCTTCAAGAAAAATCTTTAAGGGAACTTGTAAAGTACTATTATGATTTAAAGAATGCTAAACCTTTAGAAAAAATTATTGATGGCAATATAATAATGAAAGAATTTTCTTTAAAGCCAGGCCCAATAATTGGTCAACTTTTAAAAAATGTGTTAGTAGCACAAGAAGAAGGAAGAGTGTCAAATGTGAAAGAAGCCTTAGAAATTATTTCTTTAAAATTGACACGAATTAAAAAAAAGTATAAAATCTGACGGCATATTTAGTATTTACTTTGCGGGCGTAGTCTAGTGGTAAAACCCAAGCTTCCCAAGCTTGAGATGTGGGTTCGATTCCCATCGCCCGCTTTTATAACGTATAAAGAGGAGCTATTATGGCAGAAGCAAGATGTATGAAATGTAAAAAACAAGTAGAAGTTAAAGACCCTCAGGATGTAGTAATGAAAAATGGTATGAAAGCTATTTCCGGATTATGCCCTCATTGTTCAACAAAAGTTTTTAAGATTGTGGGTAAAAATAAATAGCATTTATTTTATTAGATTAATACATTATTTTGTATTTTTTAACATAAAAGTTGTTGCTTTTTTGTTATTAAAATATTATAATAAATAAATTGTTATGTTAACGTAGTAATTTTAGTTGCCCCTACTAAGTATACTATGTTAAAGAGAGTATGTAACATATAGCAAAAGAGCTATTCTATTGCTATGTTATGTGTTTTGTGTTGTATTTTAAAGAAATAACTATAGGACAAGGTTTTAATATATGAATAAAAAGACTTACTTACCCAAGCAAGATACAATTGAAAGAAAGTGGCATTTAATAGATGCAAGTGGAAAGGTTTTAGGAAGACTTGCTGTAGAAGTAGCTGTTATTTTAAGAGGCAAAGGGAAAGCTTTTTATACTAACCATATAGATTGTGGAGACTTTGTTGTTGTTACAAATGCAAGTAAAATAGTTCTTACAGGAAAAAAGCTTGATCAAAAAACATATTTTACATTTTCTGGGTATCCGGGTGGAGCCAAATTTACGCCTTATTCTGTTTTAATGGCAGAAAATCCACAAAAAGCCTTACTTGCTGCTGTTAAGGGAATGTTGCCAAAAAATAAGATTGCTGATAGACAAATAACAAGACTTAAAGTTTTTAAAGATGATAAACATAATCACAGTGCGCAATTGGCAGCTTCTGTAAAGTAAAGAGGAGAAAAAATGAGTAATATTTCTTATTTGAGTACGGGACGCAGAAAAAATGCAATTGCCAGAGTCAAAGTTTCAAATGGTAATGGGAAAATTATTATTAATAATAAGTCGATAGATGAATATTTTTTGGGTTTAGATAGATTAAAAAAATTAGCTTTAAAACCTATGACTATTTGGGATGGTGTTAAAAGTTATGATTTTTTTATAAATGTTTGTGGTGGTGGAGTAAGCGGACAAGCAGGTGCTGTAAGTCATAGTTTGGCAAGGGCAATTTTAGAGCTTAATGAGTCGTCAAAATCTGCTCTTAGAAAAGAAGATCTTTTAACTAGAGATTCTAGAATGGTTGAACGAAAAAAGCCAGGAAGGCCAAAAGCAAGGAAACGTTTCCAATTCTCAAAACGTTAATGTTGTTGTATTATATATAAATTTAAACAAGTTGCTGACAAAATGTCAGCAACTTGTTTTTTTATAAATTGCTGCTTTTTTTGCAAGTATATCAGCCTTATTGTTTTTAATATTGCCCGTGTGACTTTTTATATGTCGCCATTGAATCTCTGTTGAAGTATTTCTTATAAAATCCACATATTCTAGTGAAAGTTCATTTTTTGCTTTCCATTTGCCTGTAGCAAAACTTTCTATTCCCTGATAGTCGTAATTTATTCTTATTTTGTCTATATTATTTTGTTTACACCATTTTAGTGTTTCTATTACAGACTTAAGTTCTCCTCCGAATTGCCTAAACTCCGTATTGTCAATAGTTCCAGAAAGCTCCACTTGTATATTATCGCCTAAATAAATGATAGATGCATAACCTGTTGTTCCGTTAGTATATGAACCATCAACAAAAGCTTCGTAGATACCACTTTGACTATCATAAGTTTCAAAGCCATTTAGTTTATTCCATGTAGAATCAATAGCTAAGTCTATTGCAGGATTTGATATTTGTTTTTTTAAAGAGTAAACTTGTTTTGTAGGCTTATAGTATAAAAATAGTTTGCCTTTAAATATACCTTTTTGATGAATGTCAAGCTTTAGAAGGTAATCTTTAAAGGAAGTGTTATCAAAAGAAATATTTATATTTTTAGCTTCAAGTGCTTGTTTTAGTTCTAAAGCTTTATTATTGAGCTCATTTCTACACATTGTCATATTAAATATATCTCCGAATATTATGCGTTATGTGCCGTCTAAATCTTTTTGATCCATTTCTGGAAAACCTTATGAGGACTCCCGATTAAAAACCCTACATTTCTTTGTGCTTACCTTTGTTCTATCTTGAATGTATCTTATTAATTGCCAATGCTGCAAAACATACCGTTAAATGTGCTTCTGGTTTGATGAAATATTAGTCTTGCCTTTAAATCCGATTTGGTCATCCTAAAGCTTCTCTTTACATTAAATAAATTGTGATACCCATCTATTATTATTTGTCTTGTTTTATTTTTATTGATAACTTTTTAATAGCACGATCAAAGTCGCTTTCTAATTTTTTCATTTCATTTTTTCTATATATATCAAATTCTTTTTCTGCTTTTTCAACGGCTTGTCTGTGAGAAACTTTTCCGGCGCTCTGCAATAATTTCTTTTTGTGATTTAATATTTGGGTATCCAACGCATTTATCCAATCTTTCATAGTCATAGGATTTTGTTCAAGTGCCTGAAATTCAGCATAATCCAAAAATTGCGATACTAATAGATTTAAGAGCTTCAGTTCCATTTCCGACAAATAATTCTTTGCAATTTTAACATCGTCTTTTGTGATATATTTGTCCTTAAAATTTGTCATTCCAACAAACAGTTTTTCGTTACCCACCCTATTGTAAATTATTTCTGCGGCTGTATTTTCACAAACGGCAAAATGTAATTTATTTTGAACTGTGGCAAAAAAAGTTTTTGTCAAATCTGTTCTCGGGTCATAATCTATTGATGTAGCATAAATATCGGTAATTTGCTGATAAAAATTCCTTTCTGAAGCACGAATATCTCTAATGCGCTGAAGCAATTCCCTAAAATAGCGATTTCCCCCCTGCTTTAATCTTTCATCATCAAGCGTAAACCCTTTTTGAATATACTCGTGCAATCTCATTGTCGCCCATTTGCGAAATCTGGTCGCTATTTGAGATTGAACACGGTAGCCTACAGCTATAATCATATCAAGATTATAATGCTCTATCTCTCTATTGACTTTCCGTTTGCCTTCCGTTTGAACTAACAAGAATTTCTTGTTAGTTGACTTTCCGTCAAGTTCTCCGTCTTTGATAATACCGTCAATATGTTGGCTTATATTTTGCTGAGTTGTATCGTAAATTTCAGCAATTTGTTTTTGAGTAAGCCAAATATCTTCATCAAAAAATCTAACAGATATGTTTGTTATTCCGTTTTCATCCTGATATAAAATAATTTTGTTGTTAGTTGTTTTATTCATTTATATTTTCAAGCTCTTCTTTTTAGTTCTAAAGCTTTAGTGTTAAGTTCGTTTTTACACATTATCATTTTCTCTGTTATTGTACTTAAAATTTTATTTTAATAGTTCTTGTGGCATATCCTTTTTTGTTGATGCACCAAGCTCTTTTAATTTTTGTACTCTATCTATAAGACTATCGCCTTTTTTATCTGAAAAAGAAAGTCTTTTTATGGATTCTTCAATTTTATTTTTTGCTTCAGATATTTTTTTATCTGCATCAAGTAAAGTTTGTGCAAATGTTACAAATTTATCGTAGAGACTTCCTCCTTGCTTAGCAATTTCAATCACGTTTTTCTTCTGATATTCTTGTCTCCATATATATTCTACAGTTTTTAATGTAGCAAGCAGTGTAGAAGGAGTTACAATTGCTATATTTTTCTTAAAAGCGTAAGAGACAAGCTCAGGCTTATCCTGTAAAGCAAGAGAAACCGCACCTTCTATTGGTACAAACATTAACACATATTCTGGTTGATTGATATCTGTTAAAGATGTGTAATCTTTTGAAGCAAGTTCATCAATATGCTTTTTTATACTTGTTGAATGCTCTTTTAAGTAAGTTTTTTTATCTAGTTCGTTTTGTGTATTATAATATTTTTCATAAGCTAAAAGAGATGTTTTTGCGTCTATAATAATATTTTTATCTTCTGGTAGTTTTACTATGTAGTCAGGTATTTTTTTGTTGTCAATATCTTTAAACTGTTTTTGAGATAAATAATTTACTCCCTCTATCATACCTACATATTCAAAAATACGTTCAAGACTTAATTCTCCCCAAATTCCTTGTAGTTTAGAGTCTCCTTTTAATGCATCCGCAAGATTGTTAGCTTCTTTACTAAGTTTGTTGTTTAGTGTTGCTAATTTTTCTAATTCCTTTTGTAAGCTAGACATTTTTTCTGCTTCATAGACTTGCAATAAGTCTACTTTGGTTTTAAATTCGTCAATTTTTATTTTAAATGGCAAGACTATAGTTTCCAAGGATAATTTGTTTAGATCTATAATTTTTGCATTTTTTTCTTCCAATACTTTTGAAGCAATGTTTTCAAAATGTGTTTTTAAAGAAGAGTTTAAATTTTCTTGATTTTTTAAAGTTTCTGTCAAGTCTTCTATTTTTTGTTTTTTTGTAGCAATATCTTTAGAAAGCGTAATATATTTTTTTATAAATAATATATTGCCAATCGCTAGTCCAAGAAAAAATAATAAAATGGATACTAGTATGTTCATAATTCCTCTATATTTATATAGGTCTCTCTAAAAAACTAATGCAGTTTTATGATGAGAGGTTCTGAAAATTTCTTTATTACTATACAGGAAATTTTACATAAAAAGTGGTACCCTTGCCAAGCTCGCTTTCAACATAAATTTGGCCTCGCATGCTTTGAATTATTCCATAACATATTGATAAGCCAAGTCCTGTACCTTTGCCAACTTCTTTAGTTGTAAAAAATGGATCAAAAATTTTTGAAATATTTTCTTTTGCTATGCCAGTGCCTGTATCTGCAATAGACAAGATATATAAGCCATTCTTTAAAACAGTAGATATTGTAATTTTGCCTCCATTTGGCATAGCATCTTTAGCATTTAATATAATGTTTAAGAGAACTTGTTGTAATTGCATAGGCTTTATATTAATTAAAATATCAGTATCCTTTAAATCTTTAACTACTTCAATATTTACATTTTTTAAATCTTTTTCAAGAAGTGGCAAGGTTTTTTCTATAATATCTACTAGCTTTGATTTAACTATTTTTGACGAATCTTGTCTTGAAAATTCGAGCATATTTTTTATTATGTTTTGACTTCTTAAAGTGGCATCGTATATATTCTGTAAACCTTTTTTTGTTTCTTCTTTTAGAAATTTATCTCTGAGCAAAACTTGCGCAAACCCTAAGATAATACTTAATGGATTGTTTAATTCATGAGCAATACTACCTGCAAGTTCTCCCAGAGAAGCTAACTTATTCTGTTGTATTAAACTATTTTGTAAATTATCTCTTTCTTTTTGAATCAAACGTTCTTTTGTTACATCAAGTATTACAGTTATTATCCCATTAAAGTGCCTTTCAATTGTTTTAAAAGCAGACTTGTAAAATATAAGATTTTTTGTTTCATTTTTTATTATTACAGGTAATTCGTATGAAAGTGCCTTCATATTTTTTACTATTTCTAAATCAGTTTTGGTTGAGATATCATTTGTTTGTTTGTCAAAAAGCATTTCTTCAGAAGCTATTTTCATTAAATCTTTTTTTGAGTATCCTACGAGAGACTCAAACGCTTTATTGCAGTCAAGCAGTTTCATGTTGAGGTTTCTATAATAAATAGCTGTTGGAATATTGTCTATAAGAATTTGTAAAAATTGTAATTGTTGTGCTAGAGCGCCCTCTGTTTTTTTTAATTTAGATATGTCTGTGCCAGAAAATATATATCCTATAATCTTATTTTCATGAGAAAATTGGGGTACAATATGCATAAGTATATTTATATATTCTCCATTTTTTTTACGACAAATCCACTCTAAATTAGTTTTTAAGTTGGTAGATATAACTTTTTGAAAGTTTATAGGTTTTTTGTTTTTGTCAAAGAATATATTTTTAAAATAGTCATTAGAAAAATCCTGTTTGCTATAGCCTGTTATATCATGTGTCCCTTGAGAATAAATAGTCACCTTTCCATTTAAATCAGTAGCTAATATCATCGCATATTTTGCAGAATTTAAAATAAATTGATGCTGCAATGCAAGCGCAGGGATTTTTTGAGATTGATTTAAAAGCCAAAATAAAAGTAATGCAATAATGATTAAAGTACTTGTAATAATATATCCAAGAGTTTTAGCTTGATTTATTACTCCTATTGGAGTAAATCTCACTATAGACCACATATCAGAATTTATAAATTTCCTAGATACATAAATAAATTCATTATTTATTGTAATTAGCTCTTTATCATGTAATTCTCTGGGGTATAATGAAGCGTTATTGCTATTTTCTGACAAGCTCCATAAGGTTTTAAAAGAATTTTTAATAGGATTTGATATTAGTATTTTCCCTTCTTTGGTTACGATAAAAATATTATTAAATGTTTTAAATTTATTTTTTATTGTGAAAATGTTTGCTTTTATTACAATGGTTCCTACTTTGCCGAAACGTCTGCTTATAATGGTAGTAGCTAAATAATATTCTTTATCTAAAATAAATATCCTTTTTTTAATATTTTTTTCTTTTGAAGATTTTTTTAAGTATTTAAAAAACTCCGGATTTTCTTTATAAATTTTACTAGGATTTTGATATGGATAACCTGAAAAAGAAAAAATTTTATTATTATTAGTTAACGCAAAAAGAAGATTAACGTTAAAGCTATTTTTATATCCATCAAGCATTTTGTTTATAGGCTTTATTTTGTCTGAAGATGGAAATGCAAGAGTTTCCTTTAAAAAAGGGGATTTTGAAAGAGAGTCACTTATTTCATTTAAATTTTCTAAAGTTATAGCTACACTTTCTGCTATACTTGACG
Source organism: Candidatus Endomicrobiellum cubanum (assembly GCF_031278955.1). Lineage (NCBI taxonomy): Bacteria > Pseudomonadati > Elusimicrobiota > Endomicrobiia > Endomicrobiales > Endomicrobiaceae > Candidatus Endomicrobiellum > Candidatus Endomicrobiellum cubanum. The sequence continues at coordinate 13,896 of NZ_JAITJM010000019.1, forward strand.
TAGTAGTATCTGCGTTTGTTATTACTGTGTTTTTTGAGTTTGTTTCAAGATAGTTAGAAAAAAAGAACCCTCCCAAAAATATAAGAGAAATTATTGTAGCTATGGGGATGTGTTTCCAGATAAAAGGAATATAGTCATATATTTTTATGCTTTTTTCTTTGCAAATTTTGAAATATTTAAAAATTAAATTTGCTATAGACATTACTGCTATTGTAGATAACAATTCAGAAATAGCAAGCAAGCATATTGAGTTGATATTAAAAAATCGTACAGTTTCAAAAAACAAAACAGAACAAGTGTAATATATAATAAAGATGAATATGAATAGAATTCTATTTTTATAAGCCGTTGCCTTTTTATAACAATTATATGTTAAGTTGATAAAAATAAATATAGCAGGAATAAATTGAGAGAAAAACAAAGATATTATGAAATGATTTGGATTTAATATAAAATATATGAGTAAAGGTACAATAGCACAAGGCCAAAATACATATTTTTTTAATTTGCGATTATTAAAATTTTCATAAGCTGTAAGTGATCCTAAAAGAAGTGAGCTTAATCCAAAATAGTTTAAACAGTTTGTAATAAATAAAAATTCATCTCTCCCATATGAAAATGCCCTCATAAATTTCACTAAGGCAATACAAACAGAATAAAATATCAGATAGGAATAGAATTGTCTCCATAACTTAGTCTTACAAGCTGTGATAAATGCTATAGCAAAACATAGGTACGACCAAGCTGAAAGGAAAAGGGTATAATTATAATTTTGAGCAAAAAAATCCATTATAATCCTTTAAATAGTCAGAAGGTTTGTCTAAACCCCCGGTATTAACTTGAAATTTTGAAAATTGTTAACTTGGCTTCCAGGACAAATTTCCTTATAACTACAATATTTACAGTGAAAAATATTTCTAGCTAAGGAAAATTCTTTTTTATCTTTAGGTATATTTTTTTCGATATCTGTTAAATATTCGTACATGTCTTTTGTTTCTTTTTCTACACTGGAGGCAAGTTCTTCCATTTTAAAATCTGAAACTTTAACATTTTTTTCGTTGTAATGTGGATAAAGGTAAGCTACTATAGGTACAATATTTTCTGCTTTTGTTTCAAAATTACAACTTGCCCACAAGGCATATCCTAATAGTTGTTTAGAGTGTTTTTTTTCGTCTGCTTTGCCAGTTTTCCAGTCAAGGATATAAATTTTGTCTTCTACAGGAAACAAAAAATCTACTTTGCAAAAAGCTTTAAAGTTATTTATTCGTGTTTCTCCAAATCCATCAGGCTCTATAATCCATTTATCAAGTTGTTTAATAGCATTTTTTTCAATCCAGGAAAATCTTTGACTTTTTAAAAGATTCAGTACTGTATTTTTTACTTTTGTATAAATTTCGTCAACATAAATTATTTCGCCATTATAGTAGTGCTCAAAAAAAGTTTTTGAGGAACAATATCTTTCTGTCATATCAAAAACATATTTAAAGAGTTTGTCTTTGTTTATTGGTTTTGTACTTTTTTTATATCTTGTAAGAATATCCCTTATAATATCGTGGACAATATTGCCAGTTTCCAAGGCTTTTGAAGTCAAATTTTTTAAAAACTGAAGTTTTTCTATAGGGACATCTTTATCGTACTTTGCATAATAATCATAAAAGTACTGACGTTTACAGTTTAGGAATTTATCATATCTTGATATAGACCACCCTAAAATATCTGTATAGTCAAATCTTTTTATTTCATTCATAGAAAATCCTTAATTAAGAATTAAAAATAGGCCAGAAAGTCCAAATGCTAAAAATATAACACAAGATATTAATCTTACAATTTTTTTGTTAACTTTTTTGCCTACTACAGACCCAAGATAAATAGCTAAAGCATCTGCTATTACTATACCTAAAGTTGAGCCTATTAACACAATAAAAGGCATTTTGTATTTCATTGATAATGTCATAGTTGCAAATTGTGATTTATCACCCATTTCTACTATAAAAAAAGCAATTAGCATAGAAAAAAAAGAACATGTTGTTGCCTTATTGGTAGTATTATTTTTTGTAAAAGCGCTAAATAATTCGTAAATACCAAAAAAGATAAAAAAAATACATGCTATAATTTGTGAATATAAGTCAGGCAGAGTTATAGCCAAAATATGCCCAGTTCCTACTGCCAAAATATGCGATAAAAGAGTAGATATAATTACTGCTAAAATTATATATAGAGGCTTACTTCTTGTTGCAAATGATAAAGCAAGTAATTGTGTCTTATCGCCAAGTTCTGCTATAAACATAAAAATAAAAGAAGATAAAAAATTTTCCACCTACTTATTTTACATTAATAGGTTATACCAAATCAATAAATTAAAAATAGATTCTAGGGAAACTAAAAATACAAATGATAGATATAGTTTCAATCTTTGTTATTTAGATAAATTATATAAGTAACAATTATATGAAAAAATTTGTGTATTATTCCTTATGATTTATCCATATGGCGTTAAAAGTCTGTACATATTATTTCGTAATTTTTTTAGTGTAGACATATTTTTACAATAATCTGCTGTTACAACTGTTGCTTTTTCTTTTTTTTCTTTTGCAATAGTTTCAAGTGTTCTTGCTAAGCTTTTACTGAAAATTTCCATATTAGACTCAAAATTTAGCTTAAAACTTCTAACATCCCAATTAGCAGAACCTACAAAAACCCATTCGTTGTCTACCACAAAAATTTTGCTATGGTCAAAAGGAGGATGAGTGTGAAAAATTTTTACTCCTCGATTAATTAGGCTTAAAAAGTTTGCTTCAGAAGCTTTTGATATAAAACTATTGTGTATTTTAGGAAGAATTATTTCTACTTCTATGCCTCTCATAGCTGCCATTTCAATAGATGTTAAAATATTTTTTTCAGGGAGAAAATAAGGTGTTATAATAAGAATTTTCTTTATTGCTGCACTTATAGCTCCAAGGGCAATAAGCTCTATTGCATTATTTTGTTTATCAGGGCCTCCTGGTATAGCTCTAGCTGCTAGTCCTTTGGAGTTTTTATATTTTATAGATTTTGCTATAGAGTTAAATTTTTCCCCTGTAACAAATTCCCAATCTTCTTCAAAAATTTCTGCTATTTGTTGTATTACAGGACCATTGATTTTAAAAGTAATATCTATGATTGCATTTTTTTTATCATCTATTAAACAGTTATTTTTTGATAAATTCATACCTCCAAAAAATGCTGTTTCCCCATCTATCATCATAATTTTTTTATGGTTTCTTAAATTTACAAAAGCAAAAGTTAATGGAAATTTTAATGGTAAAAATATGCCGTATTGTAAACCTTTAATTTCTTTTAACTTTTTTTCTATTGATTTCCCAAATATGTTAAAAGTACCTATGCCATCAATCAGGACCTTTATTTTAGCCCCATTATTGATAGCTACCTTAAGTGCATCTAGAATTTTTTCTGTTTCAGAATCATAATCAAAAATATAACTTGAAATTAATACCTCTTTTTTTGCTTCTTTTATAGCGAGTATCATTTCTGGATATGCTTGAAAGCCATTTTGTAAAGGTTCTATTAAGTTCCCAAAAACAAAATTTTGGCTATAAACTTTATGACTAAAGTTTATAAATTGTTTATAGTTAATTGGCAAGTTTTCAAAAATGTTATTTATTAATACTTTAGAGTAGCTTTCTGTTAAATTAATACTTCCTTTTAATTTTAAACTTTTACGCTTTACTCTATTTATTCCTAGAAATATATAAAGAATAGTGCCTATAAAAGGAGATAAAAAAACAAGAGCTATCCAACCTATAGAACTTTTAATATCGTCTTTATGTAAAAGAATATGTATGCTAGTAGTTATAGCTAGAGTTAGGTAAAAGATTGCTAAAACTAAGCCTTGAAAATTGAATTTGATAAAATTTGAGAATATACTTAACATATGAAATATGTTATAAAAATCGATTTTCTTTATCAAGGAGAAATTTTGTATGGAAATAATACAGTTAAAAGAATATGATTATACAAGTGTATTAGATTTATGGGAAAAGTCGGTAAAATGTTCGCATGAATTTTTAAAAGAACAAGATTTTAATGTTATAAAAGAGTCAGTTGAAATAATTTTTAAAAAAATCAGATTGTATGGTATTAAACAGGATTATAATCTTTGTGCTTTTATGGGGACTTCTCATAATCAAATAGAAGCTCTTTTTGTAGACCCTACTTATTTTGGACAGGGTTTAGGCAGAAGGCTTGTAAATTATGCTATAAATGAATTAAATTTAAGAAAAGTATGTGTGAATGAGCAGAATAAAAAAGCTTGTAATTTTTATGATAAAATGGGGTTTAAATTTGTAAGTAGAGATAAGCTTGATTTTCTTAATCTTCCTTACCCAGTTTTACATTTAGAGTTACAAAGATAAATAGAGAGCTGAATATACACTTAATTGATAAACTTTAGGCTTTATTGTAAAATACGCATATGCATTAGAGTTTTTAGACAGATCCCAGTTGAGGTATATAATGGTAAATGCGGATACAAAATTATTTGCGATTTTAGGTTGTCCGGTAAAACATTCTTTTTCTCCTCAACTGTATAATGAATGGTTTAGAAAAGAAAGTCTAAATTGTATTTATTTTGCAATAGAACTAAACATAAAAAGTTTTAAGAAAGTGTTTAATTGTATGAGGTTTTTAGGTTTTTCAGGTTTTAATATTACTCTTCCCTATAAGGCAGAAGTTATTAAGTATTTAGATATAGTTGATAATGTAGTCAAGAAAATAGGTAGTGTAAATACGGTGTGCGTAAAAAATAATAAATTTTATGGATATAACACAGACTGGATGGGTTTTATTAATGATTTAAGTGATAAAAATATAAATTTAAAAAATAAGAACATTTTAGTTGTTGGTGCTGGTGGAGCTGCAAGGTCAATTTTGTATGCTTTAAAAAAACTTAAAACAGATAAAATATATATTACAAATAGAACTATAAAAAATGCAGAAAAACTTTCTAAAGTATTTAATGTAGGGAGTATTAGCTTACAAAAAGCGAGAGATTTACTTCCTTCAATAGATATGTTAATTAACTGTTCTTCATGTGGTATGGATTTGCAAGATGTTCTTCCTTTTGATGTAGGTAAATTTAAATGCAAATTAATTGTATATGATTTAATTTATAATAAGCTTACTCCTTTTATTAAATTTGCTAAAGCAAACAAATTAAAAGTATTTACAGGTGAAGGCATGCTTATACGCCAGGGTGCTTGTAATTTTGAAATATGGACTGGAATATACCCTGATGTTGAGAAATTCAAAAAATTTAGGAGTTTTGATTAAGGTAAAATTTAATGATTATTTGTTTTCTGTTACTTGTGATAGCAGGATTAGTGATATTGCTTATAAAAGCCCAAAAAAAGCTCTAAAAATGTTGCTATTATTGATTTAAGTATTTTGCTTGATAGTAGAATTTATGATATGATAAATACAAAATTTTTAAATTTTGATTTGATTATCCCTTCTTTTTTGATTGATGAGTTGAAAAATATTGCAAAAAGCTCTAATTCCGTTAAACCGTAGTACAGCAAAGAGAAGTTTAGTTGTTTTAGATATGTTAAGAATCTTAATTTGGTAAATGTAACCATACTAAAAACAAACTTGAACAATGAAAAAGATAATATATCTAAAATTATCGATATTGCAAAATCTAAAAAAGCACAAATAATAACAAAAGATTTTGAAGTTTATAAAATAGCGTCTTTAGAAAAAGTAGCCGTTTTAAATTTCAATAACTTAGAAAGGGCTCTTTACCCTACATTTCTTCCTGGCCAAAAGGTGAATGTTTATTTAGTTAAAGAAGGCTCACAACATGAGCTACAGGTTATTTTGATGAAAAAACTACAGTTGTTCAAATTGATGGTAAGAGTTATATAGATAGAAATACTCAAATAGTGGTTACTTCTTCAATATTTAGTTCAAACTGTAAGCTAGTTTTTGGGAGAATTTTAAGGCAATAAAATGAAAGGTGCTGTTATAGTAGTAGCAGGTGGTTTTGGTAAGAGGTTTGGAACTAAAATTCCAAAACAATTTTTAATGCTTAACAAGAAACCAATGTTTCTTTGGAGCGTTGAAGCATTTGCAAAATTAAAGTGCTTTAAACAAAAAATTGTAGTTGTGCCTTCGTGTATGGTAGAGGGGTTATCCTTAAAGTATAAAGATATTTTTGAATGCGTTGCAGGAGGTAAAGAGAGATTTGATTCTGTTAAAAATGGATTAAAGCTTGTAAAAGAAGACATACACTTTGTTGCTATTCACGATGGAGCAAGACCACTTATCTCTAAAGAGGATATAGATGTAATTTTAAAAGAAGCACAAAAAACAAAAGCTGCTATTGCTGTAGAACAAACAAAAGATACAATAAAGGTTGTATCCAGCAAAAATAGAATTATCAAAACATTAAATAGATCTGTTTTAAGAAATGCACAAACTCCTCAAATTTTTGAAACAAACTTGTTGAAAAAAGCTTATTCAAGAAACATATCAAGAAACATTACTGATGATTCAAGTCTTGTAGAGAAATTAAATGTAAAAGTTTCTGCAGTGGTAACTAAATTCCCGAACTTTAAAATAACAACAAAACAAGATTTTCTTATAGCAGAAAAACTTTTAAGGTAAAAGGATAAAATAATATGTATGTTGGATTAGGATATGATGTGCATAGGTTTAAAAAGGGCAGACCTCTTTTTTTGGGAGGAGTAAAAATAGACAATTTATTTGGCTTAGATGGGCATAGTGATGCAGATGTTTTGATTCATGCTTTAATGGATGCATTGCTTGGAGCTTGTGGATTAAATGATATAGGACATTTTTTTCCAAGCAATGATATAAAATATAAAAATATTTCTAGTATTTCTCTTTTAGAAAAAGTATATAAAGAGCTAAAAAAACAGAAATTTTTTGTAAATAATGTTGATATTACAATAATTGCGGAGGTTCCTAAAATATACCCTTTTATAGATAAAATGAAAGAAGTAATATCAAGTACAATAAAAATAAAAAAAGAAAGAATTGGTATAAAAGCTACAACAAATGAGAGAATGGGATTTGTAGGTAGAAAAGAAGGTATTGCATCTATGGCAGTTGTAAGTATAAAAAAGCAGACAAAGAAATAGTAAGAAAAAGAGGCAATGTTGTGGCAATTAAAATTTGGAACACTTTAACAAACACAAAAGAATATTTCAAGCCTCAAAAAGAAGGTTTTGTGTCTATGTATGTATGCGGAGTAACTCCTTATGATCAAGTACATTTGGGGCACGCAAGAGCATACGTTGTTTTTGACATAATAAAACGGCATTTTTTACAAAGAGGCTATAAAGTAACCCATATTCAAAATTTTACAGATGTTGATGATAAAATAATAAAAAGAGCTTCAGAAAAAAGCATACAACCTTCACAGTTAGCGCAAATGTATATAGACGATTATTTTTCTCAAATGGACAAGCTGAATGTTTTAAAAGCTCAAGAGTATCCTCGTGTTACTAGTATGATTACAGATATTATTAATTTTATAAAAGAACTTGTTGCTAAAGGGTTTGCTTATAATGTTGATGGAGATGTATATTTTCCTGTTGAAAAGTTTAAAAATTATGGAAAATTGTCTAAAAGAAAACTAGATAACTTAAAAATAGGAGCGAGAGTTAACGTTTGTGACGAAAAGGTTTCAGCATATGATTTTGCTTTGTGGAAAAAAACAAAAAAAAATGAACCAGAAGAAGTTTCTTGGGACAGTCCTTGGAGTAAGGGGAGACCTGGTTGGCATATAGAATGTTCTGTAATGTCTTCTCATTTTTTAGGTGATACCATAGATATACACGGTGGCGGACAGGACTTAATTTTCCCTCATCATGAAAATGAAATTGCTCAAAGTGAAGCTAAAACTGGCAGACAATTTGTTAAATATTGGATACATAATGGTTTTGTTACAGTAAATAAAGAAAAGATGTCAAAATCTTTAAATAATTTTTTTACTTTAGAAACAATTTTTGAAAAGTATAATCCTAGAATAGTACGTTATTATCTTTTAACTCAACATTATTCTAGTCCATTAGATTTTTCTGATATTAATTTAAATTCTGCTAAAAATGCTTTACAAGGTTTAGATGATGCATATTTAAGGCTTACATCTAATATAAGTGAAGAGATTTTAGAATTAAAAGATAAAGATTTAATAGAATTAAAAGAGAAATTTTTATTATCATTAGACGACGACTTTAATTCTGAAAAAGCGCTTTCTTATTTACACGAATTAAAAAGCATAATATTGAATGAATTATTTAGTTCTAACAAAGAAAGACTTGCTTCCTTTAAAAAAATGTTTGAAGATTTTTCTGAAAAATCTTTAGGTATAGTTCTTCCTAAAGAAGAAAGTTCAAATGATTATTTGCAAAATCTCTTTATTGAAAGAAATCAAGCAAGGAAAAACAAAAATTGGCAAGAATCTGATAGACTAAGAGACATTCTAAATGCTAAAGGATATAAGATAATAGATAATAAAGACGGTACATCTATATTAGTAAAAAAGATTTAAAGCTTATCTAGTTGATATTAATCTAAAGGACTTTTCTAAATGTATAAAAACAATAAAAAGGATATTTTATTGGAGAATATTGTGTTTGGTCGTAATGCAGTTTATGAACTTTTAAAAGCTCATAAACGTACTGTAAATAAAATTATGATTTCAAAGACAGCAAGGGGTAACACAATTTCTGAAATTATAAGTATTGCAAAACAGAAAGGTATAGCTGTGCACAGCGTACCTCCAGAAAAATTAGATAAATTTTCACAACAATCTCAAGGTATAGCTGCAGAAGTTTCGCCAATAGTATATTTAGATATTTTAGATTTAATAAAGAAAGCAAAACAATCACCAAAATCTTTACTAGTAATATTGGACGGCATAGAAGACCCTCATAATTTAGGAGCAATTATAAGGAATTGTGTAGCTTTTGGCGCTGACGGGGTAATAATTCCAAAATGGAGAGCAGTTAGCGTAAATGAAACGGCTTCTAAATCTTCTGCAGGGGCTATAGAACACATTCCTATTTCTAAAGTTTCAAATTTAAACCAAGCAATAACTTTATTAAAGGATAATAATTTTTGGATAGCTGGTGCAGAAAACGGTAGTCAAACATTAGGAACAATAGATTTACCATTTCCTCTTGCAGTTATAATAGGGAGTGAGGGTTTTGGTCTCCACGATTTAACAAAAAAGAACTGTGATTACTTGATTTCAATTTCTCAGAAAAATACTATATCTTCATTAAACGCTTCATGTGCATCTGCTGTAATTTTATATGAACTGTTTAAGATAAGAAGATAATCAAAAAAATATTTCAGAGATCATAAAGCATTTAAATTATTTTTGTAAATTTTTATTTACTCTATACGATGTCAAAAAATTAGATGTTAGTTCGGTACTCAAACTCACCTTAACAATTAAGGGGCTCATAGAACCTGATTTGAGCATTAGAGTTCCCCCGAATTTTCCTTTTTTTCTTTTGCCGGTCAAGTCAGGTTCTAATAACTCTCTTGTTATTCATTCTACTATGTCATACCGCACCATCTACGGCTCTGTTAATTTCCCTTTTGCTTCTTCTTCTGTTTCATCTGGTGATTCCAATGTCCTTCTTAAAGATTTCATTGAATGTTCTTCTAATTCTACTACCATTTATAATGATTTAAATCGCTCTTACATATATGGCTCTTTTTCTTTGTTAAGTAATGCTATTTACTATATCACTCCTTCAAATAATCTCATTAATTCTACTTTCTCCTTTACTAATAACTCTATCAACATCTCTAGCTTTTCTAATATAAACGAAATCTATGGCGCTTATATATACCTTGATACTAAAAATGATTCTTCTAACCCTGTTACCCTCACCTCTTCTTTTTATCTAGATAACAATTCCATTAATATTTCTTCCTATTGTAATGTATACCGCATATACGCTGCTTACCTAGACCTAGTCTCAAACCGTGACGCTGTTTATCATCCTAATACTATCTCTATCTCCTCTAATTCCATTTCTATTAGTTCTTCTATTTCTAACTGCTACCAAATATCCTTTGCTCAGGTATCCTTATCCAACTGTGAAGTAGACAATCTCCTCATTAATAACAACACCCTTTCTTTTACCAACTCTGATATTGATTTGTCAACTACTCCTGTTTATTTAGTTAATACTGACTATTCTAAAGATTCTACTATCCATAACTCTATTGCTGAAAATAATTCCCTTAACTTCATTAATGCTACAAATGTCTCTTTAGGTACTTTACTTGGCTTTGACTCCTTCTCCTTTGCTCTCCCTAACAACCTACCCAATAATCAAACTATTCTTTATCTCCGTAATCAGTCCTTCCCTCTTATTATCAATGCTCAAAAACTCTCCATCTCTAACTACGACCATTTCACATCCCCCTTGTCAATTAACCTCATAGATGCTTATGGATCTGGCAATATCTCATTGTCTAATACTAACGGCTCTTACCTATACAACACTCGTACTGAACTCAAAGTCATTGACAATACTCTCATCTTTACCTTCAACCCCTCTATTTCTGATTCTTCTCCTATTACCCTTTCAATATAAGATGAAAGCAACATACTGTCTATTATTTTTTTCTATATATGCCACAAACCCTCCAATTATGCAAATATGCAATACGGCTGCATTTTAACATAAATAAGTTGGTTACATATAAAAGTAGTTATCCGATTAGAAGTTGGAAAAGTGAAAGTACAGATACATTATATAGAAAAGGTTATTGTAGTCCTTTTCCAAAGTTAACTCGACATTATTTTGTAAATATTGTTGTTTATTGTAAGCATTTAATAATGAGTTTAAATAGCTTTCGTTCGGCTCTATAAAGGAAAGGTCTATCATAAACTAGTTTATTTTCAAGTTTTTTAAAATGTTAAGTTTGTTAAAGAGCATTACAGGAAAACGGGGAATAATGTAAGTTTTTTCATTTTTGTTTATATATCTAAAAGAATCTTTTGTAGAGTCAATAATAAATTGTTTGTTTAGGGTTAAATCTTTATGCATTTTCATAAGAGAAATTGCTAAAACAGGAAATCCAGAAATATAAAAAATGCCGTTACTGTAAAGTCCATTTTGACAAAGAAGTTGTATATTTTTATAGTCATCTTCTAAATAAAAAATTTGCAGTAAAAGAGTTTAATGTGTATAAAGAACTGTCAGCAAAAAGTTGGATTTTATTGTTTTTAAAAAATTGAAAATGTGATAAATTGCTTATAAAAATACCTTTAACTTTTTTAGTAATTATTGAATCTAGAGCTTGTTGAAATATTGGTAAATCAAACTCCCTATATATGGTGGTAATTGAAAATAATAAAAAGTTTTTAAAGAATCTATGGTTTGTATTGAGTCTTTGTTTAAAGAAAATATTATAGATATATTTTTTTTAACTATATTCAACCATTTAAGATTGTCAATTTTTATAAATAATTCGCCAAGATTATTTTCATTTTTAAATTTTGGTAAATTAATTATATATTCATTTATTTTAAACTGTTTTTTTCTATTGTTGTTTTATTGTAAACATTTTCAAGTTTTTTTCTGTATAACTATTTGAGATTTTGAAAACATCCATAGTGACCTTTAAGGAAGTCAGGTTAGTTTCTATTTCGTAGGAATCATTTTTTATTGTTATGTTTAGCACTTTTGTTGTATAAGATGTATCTTTTGCGGAATCTACTATTTTTAATGTATCACCTATATTTAGATTAAGAGAGGATTTTAACATAAAAGATAGCTTATGCACTTTGGTAATTTTACCAAAATATATACCAGTTTGTTTTGATAGTTTTGGGGTGAAAATATCATCTGATTTTTTTATAAAATTAAAAGTTGCTTTTTCTCTAGCAAAATCATTCTCAGGTAAACAGCAAGCTTCTTTAAAAGCAGCATCATTGTTTGATAATAATAGCTTATACGATTTTACAGTGTTATAGACATAGTGAGGACTTTTCATTCTTCCTTCAATTTTTAATGAGGAAATTCCAGATGTTTTTAGTTCGTTTATATAGGTATACAAGCTTAAATCTTTTGGAGAAAAGTAGAACCCTTTTTTATCTTGTATTGTCCACATTCTTCTACAAGGTTGAGCACACTTTCCTCTGTTTCCACTATATTCTCCAATAAAACTTGAAAACAAGCAAAGACCAGAAACACTAAAACATAATGCCCCATGTACAAAAAGTTCTAGCTCAATATCTGTTTTTTTGATATGGATTTTATTTCTTGTAAAGAGAGTTCTCTAGATAAAACTACTCTTTTAAAACCAATTTTTTTAGCTTCAAAAGTGCCATAACTGTTGTGTATAGGCATTTGTGTACTAGCGTGTAAATTTAAGTCTGGAAAGCTATTTAAAATAATATTTGCAATACCTAAATCTTGTACGATTATTGCATCAATACCGATTTGTGAAACAAAATTAAGAGTTTTTATTAAATTTTTAAGTTCAGATTCTTTTATTAATGTGTTTAAAGTAACATATACTTTAACATTTCTACTATGAGCATAAGATGTGTAATTATAAAGGTCAAAAAATGTAAAGTTTTTGGCTTTGTTTCTTGCATTAAAATCCGTAAGGCCACAATATATAGCATCTGCACCAGCTTGGATGGCTGCGATAAAAGGTTCTTTGGAACCAGCAGGAGCTAACAGTTCTATTTGTTTTTTATTCATGGTAAAAATTGTACAAAGATTTTAAATATTTTTTGTGAGTTCTAAGATTTTCCTTTATTATTTTGTTTTTTTAATAACATCAAAATATGGAAAGATGTATAGCAAAGCCAAAACTGGCAAAATTTTGTATATGATAAAATTTTTTTACAAATCTTTTATCAAAAATCCATTTTTTACAAGCCAGGTTTTAATTTTTCAAAATCTAAATTTTTGAACTCAATATAAATATTTTGTAAAATAATAATCAAACAAGTTTTTTTATAACTCTCCTAAAGCGTATAAATGCTGTAATTTTTTGACAAAGCAAGGCAAAAATGTAGAGCTTATCGTGTGATAAGCACAAATTTTTAACACAGCGATGTTCAAAATGGCGTTGTAAGCGTATATGTTAAGGGTTTTACAGGCCATTATATATAAAACAGTGGTTTTTGTTACAGATGATAATAAAAACATTTAATTTTGAAAAATATGTTGATTGTATAATTAAAATAATACCTTTAAACGTCGCTATATTTTTAATGATGACGCTTTATAGACTGTTTTTTTTCTTTTATTTTAAAAATGGATTAGCGCTTGATGGACTCTACAATTCTTTGTTTAAATCGTTTTTGCTTGGCGCAAGGTTGGACATAGCTACACTCGCCTATATAAATTTATTTGTAGCATTCATGTTTAGCATTTTTCTTGTTATAAAGAATTTACTATTATTTAGAATTTCTGTATATTTTTTAAAAATTTATTATTTTTTAGCTTTTTCAACTATTATTGTTTTAGATATTATAGATTTTGGGTTTTACGTATCTTTTGGTGAGCATATTAATATTTTAATTTTTGATTTTTTTTCAGATGACACTTTTGCTCTTATAAAAACAATACTTTATGATCATCGCTTTTTAATAGCTTTAATTTCTTTGTTTATTATAACTTTTATAATATATAAATTGATTGCATTTACAACTTCTCAATTGACATCCAAGCATACTATTATAGACACTTCTGTATTTAATTTTATATCTAAAACATTAGTGATTTTGCTTATACCATTTAGTATATTTTGCTTAGCTAGAGGAACGTTATCTATGTTCCCGTTAGGTAAATTTCATGCTCAAGTATCTAATAATCAATTTATAAATAATGTGGCTTTGACAAGCGTACATTCTTTTTGTGACGCGTTAGACGCGAAAATTTCTCAAATTGATAATTATGTGGATATAGCTCAAAAATTTAATGTAAAAAAAGAAGAAATAGACACTAATATTTTTAATAAAGTTTCCAGTGTCAATTCCATGGCAGAAGAAATAAAACCAAATGTGGTTTTTATTATTTTAGAAGGTTTTGGAGAATTGCCAATATTATACAATAGTCAAAATTTTGACGTTTTAGGTGAGCTTGCTAAGCATTTTCAAGAAGATTTTGTTTTTTATAATTTTTTATCTGCTGGCAAAATAACTGTACATGCTTTAGAATCTACAATACTTAACATGCCTCAAAGACCGTTCTCATTGCAAATCACTCAAACTTCTAAAGCATTTAAGCAATTTTCAAGCTCAATAGTTTTGCCTTATAAAAAAGCAAACTATTTTACAAAAGCTATTTATGGTGGCAGTCTTGCTTGGAGAGATATCAACAATTTTTTAAAAGCTCAAGGTTTTGATGAAGTTTATGGAGAAGGTTCTATAAAAAATGAATTTAGACATCAATGGGGCATAAACGATGCCCAGTTTTTTGAATTAATTTTAAGAGAATTAAAAAATAGTAATGGCCAACCTATGTTTATTTATGCAATGTCTACTGCAACTCATCCACCGTACGAGACTCCCCCATACTATAAACCTTTAAATATTAATATACCTAGAGATATCTTAAACATGATGCCTGGGGAGACTAAATACGGTGTTAGAATATTTGAAAGTTATCAATTTGCAAATAGGCAGGCAGCAAAATTTTTAAGTGAAATAAAGAGTTCTGAGTTTGCAAAAAATACTATTGTTGTAATAACTGGCGACCATAACTTAAGAGAATTTAAAGCTACTACTCAAGAAGAGTTATTTAAAAAGTATTCAGTGCCTATGTATATGTATGTTCCAGAAAAACTAAGAAAAGATATGGATGTAAACATTAGTGGTTGTCATATGGATATTGGGCCAACGCTATACGACTTGTCTTTTTCAGAGGCGCAGTACACAGCAGCAGGTGAAAGTTTACTAGGACAGCATTTAAGTCATGTTGCTTTTAATAGTGATGGATTTATATTGTCTAACAATAAAGCTGTTTTGTACAATCCTGAAAATGCAAATATAACCTACTTTAATTTTAACGAGAAAACTAAGATGTTAGAAATAACACAGGAGACTCAAGAGCATAAAGAAATGCTTGAGTATTACAAAAAAGTAGTTGCTACTTCAAACGAATATTTAAATTAAAAGTATTGGAGGTATATTATTATGCAAGCAGTTGTTGTTATTATTTTAGTTTTTCTTTTAGGTGCATACACATTCTCAATTTATAACAAACTTGTAACTTTTAAAAATAGAGTGATAGAATCTTGGAGTGATGTAGAAATACAAATGAAACGTCGTTACGATTTGATCCCAAATCTTGTTGAGACTGTTAAAGGGTACGCGTCTTTCGAAAAAAACACTTTGGATGCAGTTATAAAAGCTAGAAACACAGCTATTAGCATAAAAGGGAATATAGAAGGGAAAGCAAAAGCAGAAAATGTTTTGGAGAGTACATTAAAATCTCTGTTTGCATTATCTGAAAATTATCCTAACCTTAAAGCAAACGAAAATTTTTTAGAACTCCAAAGAGAACTTACAAATACAGAAAACAAAATACAAGCAAGTCGAAGATTTTATAATTCAAATGTTCTTGCTTTAAATATAAGACTTGAAATTTTTCCAAGTAATATTGTTGGAAAAATATTTAACTTTAAAAAACAGAACTTCTTTAAATTAGATGAAGCAGAACAGGCAGCAAAAAATCCTGTAAAAGTTTCTTTTTAGTTAAATGCCAAAGATTACAACTTATGATTTTATAGAATCTAACACTAGAAAAACAATTTTCCTATTTCTACTGTTTCCTATAAGTTTGAGTATACTTATATATTTAGGAATTTTGTATGTGAGTTTGTTACGTCTTGAAAATATGCCCAGAGGGGCTTTTCAGGTCTCTGTGTTTACTCTTGCTAACCAAACTGCAATGTACGTTTTGCCTATAGTTTCTATTATAGCAATTTTGTGGATTTTAGTAAGTTATTATTTAGGACAACATTTTATTTTGGCTACTACTAAAGCTGTCGAACTTACTAAACAGAATGCCCCAGAAGTAGTAAAAATTGTAGAAGATATTGCTATAACTGCGGGGCTTCCTATGCCTAAAGTATATTCTATAAATGATATGGGGATGAATGCTTTTGCTACAGGAAGGGATCCAAAACATTCTTATATTGTGTTAACTAAAGGAATTATAAATAAACTAGAAAAAAGCGAGTTGGAAGGTGTTATTGCTCACGAAATGGCTCATATAGGCAACAGAGATATAAAACTTATGCTTATAATGATTGTATGCATTAGTTTTGCAACTATTCTTGCAGAGATACTTTTAAGAATATCATTAACGGCACGGACAAACAACTCTAAAAACAATGTAAGCGCAATACAAATATTTTTACTTATACTAGCAATATCTTTATATGTTTATGGATATTTAGTAGCTCCTTTGATAAAATTTGCAGTTTCTCGTACAAGGGAATTTCAGGCTGACGCTACAGGTGCCTTAATAACTAGAAATCCACGAGGTTTAATAAGTGCTTTAGAAAAGATTTCTGGTAATTCTGTAGTAAAAATTTTAAGTGATAAACAGACAATGTCTCCGATGTGTATAGCAAATCCCTTAACAAAAAATAAGCAAGATACTTTCTTTTCAAAAGTTTCAGGTCTTTTTACAACTCACCCACCAATAGAAGAAAGAATAAAAGCCCTTAAAATCATGGATGGATATAGAACCT
This sequence comes from Candidatus Endomicrobiellum cubanum, assembly GCF_031278955.1. Classification (NCBI taxonomy): domain Bacteria; kingdom Pseudomonadati; phylum Elusimicrobiota; class Endomicrobiia; order Endomicrobiales; family Endomicrobiaceae; genus Candidatus Endomicrobiellum; species Candidatus Endomicrobiellum cubanum. The sequence continues at coordinate 30,669 of NZ_JAITJM010000019.1, forward strand.
GACTTGCCCGGGAAAAGGGAAAATAAATACTTCTTCCCCTTGGCTTTCTTCTAACTTTAATGATTCTTCTAATAACTCTCTTTTTATTCATTCTACTATGTCATACCGCACCATCTACGGCTCTGTTAATTTCCCTTTTG
>NZ_JAITJM010000036.1:0-17213 GCF_031278955.1 Candidatus Endomicrobiellum cubanum
TTTTATAACTATAAAATCTGATTCCGCAAAAACTCAAGTCAAAAAGTTTGCTGTGAAAATATAAATTCGAATTCGCCAATTCGCACACTATCCCCTGACTCTGCTCCCATTCTTTCTAAAAAAAGAAGAAGAGAATATTAATTTACATAATATACAGTAAATATGTATTAAATAGATTTATATTATTATTTTTTCTTTTGGTGGATCCCAAAAGGTCAAGTCAGGGTAGAAATGCTTATATGCAACAAAAATGCAAATAAAGGTTATTTATTTATTTTGGCCACTATTTTTGAAAGCCTTGCTTTTTGGTTTGAAGCTGCTTTAAAATGTACAACATTCTTTTTTGCTGCCTTGTCACATTCTGAAAAAGCAATAGCTAATTGCTCTAATGCAACTTTTACATCATTATTTCTTACAGCTTCTTCAACTCTCTTTATTGAAGTTTTAATTTTGCTTTTAATGCTTGTATTTCTTTGAGTTCTTTTTATACTTTTTCTAACTTCTTTGAGAGCAGAAGTATGTCTGCCGGTTTTGAGTTTTGCCATTTTACTTTATTCCTCCGAAACTTTTACAAAAACAATATTAATGATTATACATAAAATTTTACAATATAGTCAAATTTGTGTATTATAAACAACGACGGTACTAATTGAAATATATCTTGGATCTTTCTGAACCCATTAATGCATATCCTTACTCTGTCTTTTTTGCAGTAATGCGTAAGTGCTCTTGTGTTACTCACAGTGTTTTAAAAAACTTGTGTTTATCACACGATAAACCATACGTTATACCCTGCTTTGGCAAAAGATTCACTGTAATTATACGCTTTAGGATTTTCATCTTGATTTTTATATTTTAAAGTAAATATAAAGGGCAAATATTATGAAAAAATTTATTTTAGGTGTTTTTATTTTTGCTTATGCTGGTTTTTGTTTTGCAGTTAATACTTATCGCGCTCAGATAGATAATGCTGAAAGGAATTTTAAAGAAGGAAAATTTTCTAAAAGCATTGAAATATATGAAAGTCTAATAAAGGTAGAAAAAATAGAAGATCCTTATATTTATTATAACCTTTCTAATGCTTATTATAGGAATGGGGACGTTGGCAAAGCAATATTAAATATCGAAAGAGCATTACGGCTTGCTCCTAGAGATAAAGAAATAAAAAATAATATGCAGTTTCTTTATAGCGTGATAGGACATAATCAAGAACGAACTATAAAGGATATTTTTTTAAAACATTTTACTTTAAATGAAATTACTATAGTTACTTCTGTATTGTTAATTTTTTTTCTTTGTATAGTATCTTTATTTATTATAAAAAAACTCCCAATTTTTAAACATCTTATTGTAGTTCTTACATTGTTTTTGTTTCTTTGTGCTTTTGCTTTGAGTCTTAAAGGTTGTCAAGAATTTATGCTAAAAGAAGCAGTTGTTTTGTACTCTGTTAACGTAAGAAGTGGTCCTGGAGAGAATAATCCTGAGATATCTACTGTTCCTGAGGGTAAATTAGTTAACATAATATTTCGAAGTGGTGATTGGGTTAATATAAAATTCAAATCAAGTGGAAAAAGTTTTGCTGGTTGGATACGCGCAAATGATATAGGAAGTGTAAATGAATAAAATTGCTATATTTGGTGGATCTTTTGACCCAGTACATAAAGCTCATATACAAATATCTAAACTTGTGCTAGAAACTTTTAATTTAAAGAAGTTAATTTTTGTTGTAGCATATGCTCCTCCTCATAAAAATAAACAATATGCAGGTGTTAAAGATAGAATAGAAATGTTAAGATTAGCTACTAAAAATTTAGAACATATTGAAATCAGTTTGTATGAAGAAGAAAAGCAAAGTGTAGTATATTCATACCAAACATTGGATTATTTTCAAAGAACTTACCCACTAAGCGAAATATTTATGGTTATAGGTTCAGATTCTTTAATTGAGTTGCATACATGGGAGAATATAGATTATTTAACGAGTAAGTACAAGTTTATAGTTGTTAAAAGGTCAGGTATTTGTATAGATGCAGCCACAAAGTATTTGGACAGATGTATTTTTGTAGATAAAGAAATAGTGGATTTTTCTTCCACATTGGTTAGATATTATTTAAAAAACGATAAAGCTAAAGCATCAAAAATGTTATGCAAAGATGTTTATAATTATATAACAGAAAATGGATTATATAGATGAGTAAAAATTTAGAAAAGCAAATATTTGATTATTTATGCAGACATTTAAGTCCTGCTCGTTTTGAGCATTCTTATAATGTTGCAATGCTTGCTATAGAACTTGCTTTAAAACATAATGCAAAAGTTATGAGTGCTCAAATTGCTGGACTTTTACATGATTGTGCAAAAAACGTAGATGTGAAAAAATTTATAAGTCTTTTAAAAAAACAAAAAAATGCAAGATTTTTTTTAAATATATATAAATTTTCTCCGCATTTATTACATTCTTTTGCTGGAGAAATTATTGCACAAAAAGAGTTTAACATAAAAGACAAAGATATTTTAAATGCGATAAAAAACCATACTTTAGGTAGAACTAATATGACTAAACTAGAAAAGATAATTTTTATTGCTGATTATTGTTCTAAAGATAGAGGTAGTAAATATAAAGACGCCAAAACTATTCGCAGTTTGGCTAAAGAAAACCTAGATAAAGCTTTTATAAAAGTGCTAAAAGAAAAAATAAGGCATCTTATTTACAATGATAATTGGATATGTCCCAAAGCTATTGATACCTGGAATTTTTATGTTTGTAAAGACAAGTAAAAAAATAATTGTTATATCAATATTACTTTTAATATGTATACTTACTTCTTATATTTTTTATAAAACTTCTTTCATAATAAAAAAAATTAATGATAATGATGACATCAGTTGCTCTGTATTGTTATATAGTCAGGGGAATGTTTTAAATAACAAATTGGATTGTTATCAGATAATTTACAGTAAAAATACTAATTGTTTAAAAATTTTGTCAATAAATACAGATATGGTTTTATTGAGTAAACATAAAAAAGCAAAGAGTTTAAAAACTCTATTTTATGAAGATTTAGATAAGAATTTAGATTTTTCTATAGAAAACTTTTATATAAATTTAAATAAAATTCTCAAAGATTATAGGATAAGTGATTTCTATCTTAATATGAGTTTTGAATCATTTCTTTTGATGATGACTGATAAGGACTTGCATTATATGATTTTAAAAGACAATTTTTTAAATAAAGATTTAAAATCATTAAATAATTTAAATATTTTAGAATGTATATTAAAACTTATGCCATTTAAAACAATTAGTATTCTTAAAAGATACAGTTTAATAAATACAAATATTTCAAAGATCTCTTTCTTATCTTTAGTTACAAAATTTACAATAAAAAAACCATTGATTATGTTTTGTGAACTTCCAGTTAAGTATACCAAAGTAAGAGTTGACCCAGATATGCAAAATATAAAGGGATTTTTAAATAAAATCTATTACAGCAATAATGATTCTAACTATAATAATAAAAATTGTTTTATTGATGTTGAGAATGCTTCAGGAAGACCTCGCATGGCTCAAAAAGTTACATGGTTATTAAGAGAAAATAAATTTGATGTTTTAGATTGGAGTAATTTTAATATTCTTTATAAAGAAACTTTAATAAAAGATTTTAAAGGTAATTTTAAAAAGTGTTTAGATATCTGTAAGATATTAAAAACAGGTAAAATTTTAGTTTCATACAATAACAAAGTATATTATGATATAAGTATTTTTGTTGGACAGGACTGTGATATATACGATAATTTTGATAAAACTGGAGGACAAGATGTCAAAAATTAATTTTAATAAACTTGCTTTACAAGCAGCCCAAATAGCAGAAAGTAAAAAGGCTATTGATACAGTTGTGTTAGGCGTGCAAAAAAACAACTATAGCAAATTATTTTGTTATAACTACTGCAGAGTCTACACCTTAAATAAATGCGATATGTGACGAAATTGAAAAACACTTTAAAGTAAATAATTTAACCGCTAAGGAGAGAAGGTGTTTCTAGCAGATCTTGGAGAGTTGTAGATTTTGGTGGTATTATTGTGCACGTAATGGCTCAGGAAACAAGAAATGCCTATACTTTTGAGAAGTTATGGGACAAAGCACATATTGTAAAATCTGAAAAAACGAAAGATGAGAAAATTGTTAAAAAGTCAATAAAGAAAGTTATTGGATTGAAAAACAAATCAAAGAAAAATTAATTATTTTTTTGATTCTTCTGCCCAAGATTTGCGAATGTAGAGAGGTTGAACTTTATTATAACTTAGATTATTTTTAGATTTATAAGCTAAATTTGCTAATACGCTTGCTTTTGGCATATGCATTATTTCTGGCAAAGATACACTCAAACTTCCTAATCCCTTTGATAACTCTTCTTTATAAACTATAGCAGCATTTCCTATTATAATAACTTTGTTTTTATATGTTTTTAAACTTCTAATAAACGAATCTATATTTTTTATAATAATTTTTTTGCCCTTTTTAATGTAAACTTCGTTCCTTAAGGCATCAATAGTTGAAATTACTTTTATTCCCTTAATTTTTGGTAAAGACGCTTCTAATATAGACAATGTATCAATTGCTACTACTTGCTTGTTTAATACTTGAGCAAATGTTTTAATAGCAGTCATTGCCACTCTTATGCCAGTAAAGCTTCCTGGCCCTACAGATAAAGCAAATTTATCTATATTTTCAAAAGAATTATTTGTATCTTTCAGTAGTCTTTCTATAGCGGTAATAATAATTTCTGAATGTATATGACCATATTCATAATAAGATGATGCTATAGTCTTATCATTTTCGTTTAATGCTGTGCTGAATGTTTTTCCAGATGTTTCTATACTTAAAATTTTCATTTCTTCTTCTCTATTTTAATTTTTCTTTTATTTACTAAACTTTCAATTTCGATATTCCAATGACTTTCATTTTGCCCATCAATAAGTCTTTGAGGCCACTCTATTAAAGAGATATTTCCACTGTAAAGATAGTCTTCTATACCAATATCAAAAATAGTAGAATTTTTTAATCTATATAAATCTAGGTGGAAAAGTTTTAAATTGTTAAAAGCTGGGTATTCATTTACTAGCATAAAACTAGAACTCCTAGCAAATCCCCTGTTCCCAAAGAATTTAGTTATACCCTGAGTAAAAGTTGTTTTGCCGCTGCCTAAGTTTCCATTTAAAAAAACTATATCTCCACCTTTTAATACAGAAGCAAAGTTCCTTGCTAAGTTCCTTGTTTCTTGTGGAGTTTTAGTTATAAAAGCTTTATTTTTAAAAGTGTTTATAGCCACAGTATTTGATTTTTTGTTCTTTGCCATTATAAAAATATTTTACCTTTGTGCCAGAAGTAATTTTACCTATATATGTAATATTGGGAACTAAATTCTTTACAATTTTTGATTTTGACTTTGGTACAGTAAATACGAGTTGATAATCCTCTGCACCAAATAAAGCAAAATCTATAAGCTGCTTTTCATTGTTAAAAACAGTCTTTAAGTTTTTTGACATAGGTATTTTTTCTATATTTATATTGGCACTTTTGAAACAATTTTTAGTAATAAGATCTAGTGAAATAAATAGTCCATCGGAAGCATCAGTCAGTGATGTCAAATATTTATGTATTTTATTAGCTTCATTGAGTTTTGCTGTAGGTTTGTTATGTGCATTTATTAAAGCAAGTTCAGCTTTACTGTAGTTGTAACTTATTCCATATTTATAAAGTAAATAGACTCCAGCACCAGAATCGCCGAATGTGTTTGTCACTCCTATTAGGTCTCCAATTTTTGCTCCAGTTCTTTTTACAGGTATATCTTTGCCTATTCCTATAGCTGTAACAGATATTATAATTTTGTTTGCTTTTACTGTATCTCCACCTGAAAGGAGGATTTCATATTTATTGCAAGTTTTTTTTATACCTTTTATTAAATTTTTAATAAAATTTTCAGATGTGCAAGAAGGTATGCCTAAACCAATAAAAACATATTTTGGAGAAACGTTTCCCATAGCTGCCAGGTCACTTATATTTACTTCTATTGCTTTTTGTCCTAGTTCGTAAGGACTTATCCAGTTCGCTTTGAAGTGGACATCTTCTATTAGCATATCTTTGGTTATATAAATATAATTTTGACCAGATTTAAAACAAAAACAATCATCACCAATGTCAACAATAATGTTTTTGTCTTTTATTGTACTTGTGAAAGCTTTTTTAATTAAACCTATAAGTCCAAATTCACCAAGCGAAGAAACAGTTTTTATTTTCATTATTCTAGAGTCTCCATAAAACCTTAACACACATCTTACTTTGGGTACAGCTGTGTTCATGCATTGCCAAAATTCACGACAATTATACGCATTATGGTTTTCAGAGAATTCGTAGAATTATACAAATTTGATATAATAAAAGCTACTTATGAAATATCTTTTAAAATTTATGTTTAGAAGACCTGTCATCACAATTTTTGTTGTATATTCTTCAGTGATTATAATTTTAAACTATCTTGGATATTTTTCAGTACAAAATAGAAGTAATATTTTTAAGTTATTTAAAGGTAATAGAAACGTTTTGGTAGAAGGGAAAGTTATATCAGAACCATATGTTACAAGAAAAATAAAAAAGTTTGTATTAAAAACTATCTCTATTAACGACACTAAAATTGAAGAAAGCGTGCTTGCTAATGCACCAATAGGATACTTAATCAAGTATGGCGATATAATAAGTGTTGAAGGTAAATTATATAGACCAGCAAGTGCTAAAGATATTAATGCATTTGATTATCAAAAATATTTAGAAAGAAATGAAATATTTTTTGTTTTAAAAATCTATTCTTTTGAATATATAAAATCTCAACCAAATATTATTAAAAAAATTGCCATTAATCTTAAAAACGATGTAGTAAATAAAATAGATAATTATTTTTTGTATCCGAATTCTGCTATTTTAAAATCTTTAGTTATTGGAGATAAAACTTCCCTTGATCAAAAAATAAAAAGTTCATTTTCTGATTCTGGAGTAATTCATATTTTAGTAGTAAGTGGGCTTCACGTTGGTTTTGTTAGTGTAATAATTCTTTTTATTTTGAGATTATTTTGTATTCCTTTAAATAAAGCTTCTTTAATAAGCATACCTTTTATATTTTTTTACGCTGTTTCTACAGGAGCTAATGCCCCTGCAATGAGATCTGCGATAATGCTTGCTTGTATATTTGTATCTCTTGCTTTAGATAGAGAACCATTAATATATAATTCAATAGCTTTATCAGCATTAATTATATTGATATTTAAACCCCAGGATCTTTTTTTAGCTTCTTTTCAAATGTCATATTTAGCAACGCTCGGGATAGTTTTTTTGTACAGCAAAATTTTTGGATTATTCAAAAACGTTAAAAATTCAATTTTAAACTTTTTTTGCGGTGTAGCCTCTGTTACAACTTCTGCTCAGCTTGCATTAACGCCTATACTTATGTTTTATTTTTCTAAGGTATCGGCGGTATCTTTTTTTACAAACATAATAGTTGTTCCACTCACAGGAATTGTTTTGGGTTGTGCAATTGTGTTTTATATATCAACTTTTTTATTTAAAGGATTGGCTATGATCATAGCTTATATTTTAAATCTCTTTATAAATTTTATTGTATGTGTTACAACTTTTTTTGGCAATTTTAATTTTTCGTCAATTGTAGTAAACAAACCTGCTGTTTTAGAGCTCTTATTGTTTTATATATTTATATTTTTTATTTTTAATTTTAAAAAAGAAAAAAGAATTATATTTTCCGGTGTAATTTTAGGTTTAAATTTATTACTTATTTAAAGAAAAGTTTTAGAGAGTCTGATGAATAAAAATATTTTATTTTTATGTATAATAAATATATGAAATATCACATTGGAATTATTTATAATAAATCTAAATCAAATGCAAAAAAACTTGCATTTGAAATTTCGTCTTGGCTTAAGCAGAATGGCTGTAAAGTTTTTGTAAGTGAGTCCATATCTATACAACCTAAAAAGCTAGACTTTGTTTTATCTTTAGGTGGAGATGGTACTATGCTTAAAGTTATAAGGATTTTTTCTCCTTTGGCGGTACCCATAAAAGGAATTAATTTAGGCTCTTTAGGATTTTTAACAGATACGGATACAAATGAAATCTATGACCTTCTAAATAATATTTTTAAAGTTGGAATAAAAGTAGAAAAAAGAGTTTTGCTGTCGGTTGAATTTAAATATAAAAATAAAAAAATTAAAAAAGTTGCAGCTAATGACTGTGTTGTTAGGTCTTTATATGGAGGCAAGCTTATTTCTTTAGACTTGGAAATAGATAAGAATTTTACTGCAGAATATAAATGTGATGGTATGATAGTTTCTACTCCTACTGGTTCTACTGCTTATTCTTTAGCGGCTTTCGGTCCAATTGTTTATCCAAATCTTCCTGTCTTTATTCTTACGCCTATTTCGTCTCATACATTAACTCAAAGATCAATGCTTTTGTCTGACAAAAACAGTATCTTCTGTACAGCAAAAAATAAATATAATCGTGGTAAAGTTATTGTTTCTATTGACGGACAAGAAAACTTTACTGTTGATAATGCTACTAAAGTGAAATTTTCTTTATACAAAAAGCCTCTTAAACTTATAAAAAATTGTAGTAAATCGTATTTTGAAACATTAAAGACTAAGCTACATTGGAGTGTATAGTGCTTACATCTTTATCTATAAAAAATTATGCTTTAATTGAAGATTTGAATATTACTTTTTCAAAAGGGTTTACAGTTATTACTGGCGAAACTGGTTCTGGTAAATCTATTTTGATTAAGTCTATGGAGCTTATTACAGGTAAAAGGGCCGACTTATCTTTAATACGTTCAGGGTGTAAAGAATGCATAATAATAGCAACTTTCGAATATAATAACCCTAAAATTACAGAATTTTTAAATCGTTTTTCTATTCCTTTAGAGGACAATATGATTTTAATACGTAGAACTATAGAACTTTCAGGTAAAAGCAAAGCTTTTATAAATGATACTCAGGTCAGTTTATCTGTGCTTTCTGGTCTTGGGCAGCTTTTAATTGATTTTCACAGTCAAGAAGAAAGGCATTCTCTTTTAAATTTAGAGTTTCAATTAGAAATTTTAGACAGTAGAGTGGATCAGATTAAATTTTTGATCACTAAATGTTCTATTTTGCAATCAAAAGTTAGAAGACTAGAAGCACATCTTGAAACTCTGAATATGTCTGAAATAGATAGATTAAGAAAGATTGATTTATATTCGTTCCAGATTAGAGAAATTCAAGAAGCAAAACTTAGAATTGGTGAAGATAAAGAGCTTGAAGAAGGCTTACCAAAACTAAAAAATGCAGAGAAAATAGTTGACTTATCTAAAGAAGTAGTTTCTATTTTGTATTCTTGTGAAAATGCAACTTTAAGCAGTATTTTAAAAATAAAAAAAAATATAGAAGCAATAAATTCTTATGGAGTAGATGCTTCAGAAGCATTATCTTTGATAGAGCAAGCTTATTACCAATCAGAAGAAGTTTACAGAGAGATAGAACTGATTTTATCAAAAACTAAATTGGAACCAGAAGCTTTAGATAGGTCTATGGAAAGATTAGAAGTTATCAAAAAACTTAAGAAAAAATATGGGAGTACAATAGAGGCCATAGTAGAATATAAAAATAAAATAGAAGAAGAACTTAATTCTTTAAATGACTATCAAGAAAATTCTTCTAAAGTAAAAGAAGAGCTTTTAAAGGAAAAAGATAGCTTAATAAAGATCTGTGAAATTATAAGCGAAAAGAGAAAAAAAGTTGCTTTAGATTTTAAAAAGTTAGTTCAAGAAAAGTTACTCGAACTAGAAATAAAAAATGCTATTTTTGATATAAAGTTTGATAAAAAGGAACCATCTGAAAATGGTTTTGATGAGATAGAATTTATGTTTTGTGCAAATAAAGGAGAAAAAATCCTTCCTTTAAAAAATACAGCTTCAGGTGGAGAACTGTCACGAGTACTACTTGCTATAGATTTAGCAGCTCAAATAAAAAGCGATCAAACAACAGTTTTTGACGAAATTGACACAGGGACCAGTGGCAGGGTAGGACATAAAATAGGGGAAAAGTTGTTTGAACTTTCTTCAAAAAAACAGGTTTTTGCTATAACACATTTAGCACAAGTTTCTGCGTTTGCAAAGACTCATATAAAAATTTATAAAGAGATAGAAAAATCTAGAACTTACACAAAAGCCATAGTGTTAAATAATGAAGAACATATTGAAGAAATTGCAAAGATGATATCTGGTAAGAATGTAACTGATTCTGCTTTGAAACACGCTAAAGACTTAATATCATTATCTAGACGATCACAATAAAGAGTTTTTAAAGAAACTCTAGAGGTGTATTTATGGGAAATTGTAATAAAGTTCTAAAAGATTTTATTTCTTATATAACTATTGAGAAAGGCCTTGCAAAAAATACAGCTTTAGCATATAAGGCTGATATTTTAAAGTTTATTAATTTTGTTCAAAAAAATAATCTGTTAGTTGAAAATTTGCAGCATCATGATATAACAAATTTTTTGTGGGAATTAAAGTCAACCGGTTTAAAACCAAAATCAGTATACAGACTTATAGAATCTTTAAGGCAATTTTATAAATTCTTAACTCTTGAAGAATTATCTAAAAATAATCCAACTATTTATTTAACTGTTCCAAAAATACCTCAAGAGTTACCACAAATGCTTAGTTTTGATGAAGTTACAAATTTATTAAATTCTATAGATAACGAAAATGAAATGAATATTCGTAATAAGGCAATGCTAGAATTATTATATGCAACAGGACTTAGAGTTTCCGAATTAATAAACCTTAGATTTTGTGATATTAATTTGCAGGATTGTTTCATAAGAGTTTTAGGTAAAGGTTCTAAAGAAAGAATTATTCCCTTTGGTCAAAAAGCTAAAAATTTTATAGATATTTATCTTGCTAAAAGACGACCGCTTTTGAGTGTTAGTGACACCATTTTTATTTCTAGATTAGGTAAAAAAATTTCTAGAGTAGAATTCTGGCGTCAATTAAAAAATATAGCAAGAAATATAGGCATAACTAAAAACATTACCCCTCATACCCTGAGGCATTCTTTTGCAACACATTTACTTTCAAGAGGGGCAGATATCAGATTTGTGCAGGAAATGCTAGGGCATTCTTCAATTTCTACGACACAAATTTACACTCATCTGGATAAAGGAAAAATAATAGAACAACATAAACTGTATCATCCTAGAGGATAGAGCTAAAAGATTGTAAAGGAAAAAGAAAGGTTCCCTTTTTAGTAAGGGATCTTTTTTATTTTGTGAGTTGAGCGGAGCAGGACAACCATCAAAATAATTCATTATATCATTACCTGACTTGACCGCTTTAACGAAAAAAAGGGAAAAGCAGTCATAAAAAAGGAGGAATGGGGGAACCCCAAAAGGTCAAGTCAGGTAATAGAATTACAAAAAAAGTAAATTTATTTATATAGGTGTGGGTATATAATTTTGTATAATAACTAAATTTAAATAAATTTACTTTTTGGTTGTAGGTGGCAATGAAAAGAAAATTTGTAAGTATATCTAATCATTTAATGGTAGCTGTAAGTGCTTGGATAAGTAAAGTTATTATTGTTTTGGTACAGGTTGTAAGCATAAGAGTTTTGTTAGATTACCTTGGTGAAGATAAGTACGCTGTTTATGTGATAGCTTTTTCTTTAACTGTATGGTTTAATTTATCTGAGTTTGGTATTGGTGCATCCTTACAAAATTTTATTTCCGAGGCACGAGCAAAAAAAGAAAATTATGATAAGTACATTATTGCAGCTTTACAATTAGTAGCTATTTTGTTTGTAATTGTTTTGCTACTCGCAATTTTTGTGTCTTCTTTTGTACAAAATATTGTTTTTAAAAACTTTTTATATATTACTGATATACAAAGTATAAACATTGTACTAGTTATAGGTATTATTTCTATTGTATCTTCTTGTTTTTTAACTAAAGTTTTTAACATGTATTATGCATTACATAAGGGATATATAGCAAATTTAATACCTGCAATATCTATTGTTGTTTCCATGCTAGTTATGATCATTATCAATAGAAATTCTCAAAAACAAGGCAGCATTTTATGCGCTTTGCTAGTGTTTAGTTTACCACAATTATTTATTGTTTTAGTTCCATTTATAAAAGAGTTTAAGAAGTATTTTCCGAAATTATTAGAGTTTAATTTAAGTATTTTAAAGGCTTTAATAGTAAGAGCAGTAAAATTTCATGGGATTATAATAGCTTCTTTAACATATTTGCAGACAGATTATTTGGTAATGTCTCAAACTTTAAGTCCAAAAGAGATAGTTGAATACAACATTTTTATGCGAGTGTTTATGTTTTTTTCATATTCATACGTATCATTTTTGGCAGCTTTTTGGCCAGTTAGCGCAGAAATGTATGTTGGTCAGAAATTTGAAGAACTTAAAACTGCGATAAAAAAACATTTAACTTATGCTAGTTTGTTTATGATTTTAGGTACAATACTTGTGATACTTTTTCATAAAATTATAGTAAAAATATTGGTTCCAGAGCAAAATATTTTTCCAACTTTTTGGTTTATGTTAATGCTTGGTATATATATTATACTTAAAGCTTGGCAAGATACTTTTGCAATGTTTTTGCAAAGTATAAACGTATTAAGAATTTTTTGGGTATATATGCCTTTTCAAATTATTGTAAATATATTACTTCAGTATTTCTTATCTAAAAAATATGGAGTAAACGGTATAGTTTTAGGACTTATTATTTCTATGGTGTGTGTTTCAATTTGGATATTGTTTTTAAAAACAAGGAAAGTTTTAAAATATTCCATTAAGGTTTTTAGAGAGACTCTTAAAATTTATAAGTGATAATTTCTATAATAAATTTTGAAAATAAAAATTGATATTATTTTTAATAACTCCTAGAACAGATTTTATTAATATGATACGAGCAATCTCTCCTAAGCTGTTTGTATATACAAAGAATATCATTTTGGTCCATGTATTATATTAAAAATTTTCAATGCGAAAAAGGTATCCAGTACGTAGGTGTTTAAAACAAATAAAGCCATATTTATAAAAAAGAGAAATATATAGTTAGTGGAGACTAGAATGTATAAAATTTTAAAAAAAGAAGAGATAGGTAATAGAGTTTATTCTATTGAAGTTTATGCTCCAGAAATTGCCAGAAATGCTAAGCCAGGCCAATTTATAATTTTTAGGATTGATGATAAAGGTGAGCGCGTTCCTTTAACAGTAGCTGGTACTGATATTGAAAAAGGTAGTGTTAGGATAATTTTTCAAGTAGTAGGAAAAAGTACTACTCAACTTTCTTTATTAAATGAGGGTGATTTTATAGAAGATTTTGTTGGACCATTAGGTCACCCTACCAAGATAAAAAATTATGGTGTGGTGGTAGCTGTAGCTGGTGGGGTGGGCACTGCTGAAGTTTTGCCTGTAATAAAGGAATTAAAAAAGGCAGGTAATAGAATAATTTTGATAATTGGGGCAAGATCTAAAGATTTAATAATACTTGAAAACGAGTTAAAGGAAACAAGTGACGAACTTTTATTTGCTACAAATGATGGAACTTGTGGCATAAAAGGTTTTGTTACAGATGTATTGAAAGTTGTTGTAGCTAAAGAAAAAGTGGATGTTGTGTATGCTATAGGGCCTGTACTTATGATGAAAGCTGTTTCAGATCTTACAAAAGTGAAAAATATAGAAACAATAGTTTCGTTAAATCCTATAATGCTTGATGGTACTGGAATGTGCGGAGCTTGTAGAGTCAATATTGACGGTAAAACAAAATTTGCGTGTGTTGATGGGCCAGAGTTTGATGCCCATTCTGTAGCGTGGGAAGAACTTTCTTTACGTTTAGGACTGTATAAAAATCTTGAGAAAATCTCACTTGATAATTTTTCTTTCAATAGGGAGTGCAAATGTCACAAAAGATAAAAATGACACAAAGAGATTCTCAAATAAGAAAAAAAGATTTTAAAGAGGTGAACATAGGATATAGTAAAACGGAAATGCTTTTAGAAGCAAAAAGATGTTTACAGTGTAAGGTCCCTATGTGTATAAAGGGGTGTCCAGTAGAAATTTATATCCCAGGCTTTATAGAGTGTCTTTTAGAAGATAAGCCAAAAGATGCTCTAAAAATTTTAAACCAAAAGACCAGTCTTCCTGCTGTGTGCGGTAGAGTTTGCCCTCAGGAAAATCAATGTGAAAAAAACTGTATTTTAGGAATGAAAGGAGAGTGTGTTTCTATAGGAAATTTAGAACGTTATGCTGCAGATGCTACGGCAAATAGTGAAGATGAAAATATCTATGTAGAAAAAAATGGTATAAAGATTGCTATTATTGGTTCTGGTCCGGCAGGGCTTACTTGCGGAGGAGATTTGTTAAAGCAGGGATATAATGTTACAGTTTTTGAGTCCCTTCATGATACTGGCGGTGTTTTAAGGTATGGTATCCCAGAGTTTAGACTTCCTAAAAAAGTTTTAGATGTAGAAATAAATAAATTAAAAAAACTTGGCATGAAGCTTGTTCTAAATACTCTTATAGGTAGAACAAAAACAATACAAGACTTATTTGATGAGGGATTTAAGGCTGTGTTTGTAGCTGTTGGAGCAGGACTTCCAACATTTCCTAACATTCCTGGAGAAAATCTAAATAATATATATTGTTCAAACGAATTTTTAGTTAGAGTTAATTTGATGCGTTCTTATGATTTCCCTAATTACGACACGCCTGTTTATAGAGGTAATAATGTTGTTATTGTAGGTGGTGGTAATACAGCAATGGATTCTGCTAGAACAGCTTTAAGACTTGGCGCTGAAAGTGTAAAGCTTGTCTACAGAAGATCAGAAAATGAGATGCCAGCAAGGTTAGAAGAGCGTATACACGCTAAAGAAGAAGGTATAGAATTTGCTACACTTACAAATCCAGTGAAATTTATTGGTGACAAAAATGGTTTTGTTAAAGCTGTTGAATGTGTTAAGATGGAACTTGGAGATCCTGATGAATCTGGTAGGAGAATCCCAAAAATTGTAGAAAACTCAAACTATATTATAGAAACAGATATGGTTATTTTAGCCTTAGGTCTCAATCCAAATCCGATTTTGCCATCTCTTACTGACAATTTAGAAGTAGATTCTAAAGGACACATATTAGTAGATAAAAATTATATGACATCCGTCCCAGGTGTTTTTGCAGGAGGGGATATTGTTGTCGGTGATACAGTTATTTCTGCAATGGGGATGGGTAAACAAGCGGCAAAAAGTATAATGCGTTATTTAACTAATAATTAATGCCAAATACTTTCTTTGTATAATCTATCATTATCAAATACGGAATATATGTCTGAAGGTGTAGATTTGTTATCTAAAAACTCCAAAGATAATAAATGGTCTGTGGGGATTACATATTTAATAAAAATATAGCAGTTCAGAAGGATATTTTCTGATAAACAAACATTTTATACCTTAAACAATTCTAAACTTACTATATCACCTGAAACTGACGAACATAAGAAGTTATTAAGAAGATTTTTGGCTATGATTGCTATTTCTGATTACTTAATTAAAATGGGCTCTGTCAAACCACATAACCTTACTACATCTTTTTGGGTATAGCTGTGTTAAAACTCTGCGTTTTGCCTGCATTGCCTAAAATTCATGGCAATTATACGCATTATGGTTTTCAGACAGACCAAAATATAGAAAAATAATCTAATACTTTATGTAAGCTTTATTTATAGTGGAGGCAGTATGAAAGCGTTAACTGTTCAAATTGGAATATTTGGGCGGACAAATGTTGGCAAATCTTCTCTTATGAATTTTATAACAAATCAAGACACTTCTATTGTTTCTGATATAAAAGGGACTACTACAGATGTTGTCTCTAAACAAATGGAGCTTAACCCTCTAGGGCCTATAACTTTGTTTGATACAGCAGGTCTTGATGATAAATCTAGTTTGGGCGAAGTTAGAGTAGAAAAAACTAAAAGAGCGTTTGATAGCTGTGATGTTATTTTGCTAATGTGCGAATTTAATATGTTTGGCACTTTTGAAGAAAATATTATCAGGGAAGCAAGATTAAGAAAGACACCTATTATTATTGTTGTCAGTAAGGCAGATTTACAAAAACCAGATGAGAAGTTTTTACCAAAGTTAGAAATATATTCAAAGCATGTTTTGGAATTTTCAAAAATGTACACTATGAGGGATAATTTTTTAACCAACTTAAAAAAAATACTTTTAGAAATTTTGCCAGATAATTATATAGAGAACTACTTAGCTTTAAGAAACATAGTAAAAAAAAACGATACAGTAATTTTAGTTATGCCCATAGATTTAGGTGCTCCTAGAGGTAAAATAATAATGCCTCAAGTACAAACTTTAAGACATATTTTAGATTTAAATGCTGCTTCTTATACAGTTCAAGATACAGAGTACGAGACAACTTTAAAAGCTTTAAAAATCCCTCCAAAACTCGTAATAACAGATTCTCAAGCTATTAAAACAATAGCAGCTAAAACTCCAAAAAATATTAAACTAACAACTTTTTCAATAATTTATGCTGCAGATAAGTCTGATATTATTGAGATGGCAAAAGGGGCATCGAAAATTAATTCTTTGCAAAACGGAGATAAAATTTTAATTGCGGAAGCTTGTACTCATCATGCTTCTAAAGATGATATAGGTAGAATAAAAATTCCTAAATGGATTAGTGAGTACACAAAAAAAGATTTATCTGTAGAATATGTCTCAGGTCAGAATTATCCAAAAAATCTTTCCCAATATAATTTAGTAATACATTGCGGAGCATGCACATTAAATAGAAAAGGTATGCTTGCAAGGTTAAATAAAGCAGTTCAAGCAGGAGTTCCTATAACAAATTATGGTATAGTAATATCAGTTTTTGCAGGTGTTATAGAAAAAGTTTTAGAAATTTTTCCACAAGCTCTACTAGCATATAAAAAATCCTCTTTCTGTAATTAATTACTAGTCAAAGAAGAAGCCGAGTGTGAGGTTATGGTTGGAGAGGGAGGAATCTTTGGAAAGGCCAGCGATGACAGAGAAGCCGTCGATGTTGATATCTTGTTTGGAGCCAGTGAAGTAAGTAT
>NZ_JAITJM010000027.1:0-5847 GCF_031278955.1 Candidatus Endomicrobiellum cubanum
TTATGGAGCACAAGTTGATTTTATAGAAAATATAAGGCCAATTGTGAAAAATTTGTTGATAATCTTGTCACTGTTTTTTGTATTTGATACTGGAAGTGTAATTTTTTTATCTGTTCTTAGAGGAGCTGGCGATACATTTTATGTTATGAAAATATTTGTTTTGTTCTCCTTGTTTTTAGAAATATTACCTGTATATCTTAACGTAATAGTATTTAAACAAAATGTGTTTGTAGCGTGGGGGACTTTTCTTGTATACATTATAGCTCTATGTTTGAGTTTTTATTTTAGATATAAGTCTGCTAAGTGGGAAAAAATGCGTGTTATAGAGATGGATATAATAAATGGGTAATAAAATACTATGATTAAAATTTCTAATTTGAATAAATCTTTTGGCAATAGGATATTGTTTGATGATTTAAATTTAAACATAAACGCAAAAGATAAAATTGGACTTGTTGGTAGAAATGGACATGGTAAAACCTCGTTATTTAAAATGATTTTAAATAAAATTGACTATGATTCCGGGTCTATTAGTATGCCTAAAAATTATAGGTTAGGTTATTTAGAACAACACATAAATTTTACTTGCCCAAGCGTTTTAGAAGAAGTTTGTCTTGCTCTTCCTATAAACCAGGAAGATGAAAAATGGAAAGCAGAAAAAATTCTTTCTGGATTAGGCTTTTCTACGGATGATATGTATAAAAATCCCTTAGATTTTTCAGGTGGATATAAGATACGTATTAACTTGGCAAAAGTTTTATTGCAAGATGCCAATATGCTTATGTTAGATGAACCTAATAATTACTTAGATATTGTTGCAATAAGGTGGTTAAGCGGTTTTTTACTTTCTTGGCAAGGCGAGCTTATGCTTATAACTCATGACAGAAATTTTATGGATGCTTGTATTACGCATTGTGTGGCAATACATAGAACAAAAGCAAGAAAAGTGGAAGGAACTACATATAAACTTTACGAGCAACTAGCAAAGGAGGAAGAGATATACGAAAAAACAAGAGTAAATATAGAAAAGAAAAAAAAGCAAACAGAACTATTCATAAGACGTTTTAGAGCAAAGGCTAGACTAGCGGGTATGGTTCAGTCGCGTATTAAGTCTTTGGAAAAGCAAGAAAATTTGGAAGAATTATCAAAAATAGATAGTCTTGATTTTTCTTTCTCGGGATTGAATTTCTATGCTTCTAAAATGTTGGGCGTCTATAATTTATCATTTGGTTATACAAAAGATTTGCCTTTAATAAAAAAACTAAATTTTGATATTTTAAAAAATGATAGAATATGTGTCATTGGTAAAAATGGTAAGGGGAAATCTACCTTATTAAAACTACTTGCAGAAAGGTTAAACCCTTCAGATGGGATTATAAAAAAACATCCAGATTTAAAGACGACTTATTTTGTACAGTCTGACACTGCAAATTTAAATCCTAAAAAAACTGTTTATGAAGAAATAATCAGCTCAAGTCCAGCCTGTTTACCTCAAAAGGCAAGAAATATTGCCGGTGCTGTAATGTTTAGTGGGGATGATGCTTTAAAAAAGATTGAAATTTTAAGTGGTGGAGAAAAAAGCAGAGTCCTTTTAGGGAAAATTTTGGCAAACCCCTGCCATTTATTGCTTCTTGATGAACCTACAAACCATTTAGATATAGAATCTTGTGAAAGTTTAGTAGAAGCAATTAATGAATTCTCGGGTTCTGTCGTTATGGTTACGCATAATGAAGAAATTTTACGTAGAGTTGCTACAAAACTTATAGTTTTTGACAGAGATGAGATCTCAGTTTTTGATGGTACATATCAAGATTTTCTTGATACAAAAGGATGGGAAGACGAAAGCGGTATGTTAAAAAGAAAAACTTCTACGCAAGTAGTTTTAAAAAAAGATAGAAATGAGATAAAAAAAGTCAAAGCTAAGCTAATACAGGATAGGTCTAAAGAGCTAAAACCTTTGGAAGAAAAAGTTAAAACAATTGAAAAAGATATATTCGATTTAGAGAAGGAATTAAATTTAAATACACAACAGCTTATTATTGCTTCTACAGAAAAAAACATTGCTTTTTTATCTGAGAGTTCTAAACTTAATAAAGGTTTAAAAGATAAAATAGAAAATTTATATAAAGAACTGGACGTAACCACTAAAATTTTAGAACAAAAGTCAGAGTATTTTGCGCGGCTCATAAATGATAGTATAAAAACGATAGGATATTAAGATGAATATTTTTTCTAAACTGAAACAAAAAATTGTTAGCAACTTAAATCCTGACTTAATAATTAAAATTAAGCGTTTGTGGATGGAGTATGTTTTGCCACAATGGAAACTTTTGGCGTTGTCAATGATTTTTATGGGTGCTTATGCTGGGGCAAATGTGTGGTCAGTGAGTTTGCTTAAACCTGTTTTTGATAAAGTTTTTATAGAACAAAATAGAAATATTTTGTTTACAATTGCGCTAGAAGTTTTAATTGCGTTTGGAGCAAAATGTTTTGCTCAATATTTTCAGAATATTACAATGATAATGTTAGGGGCAAATTTTACAAAAAGACTGCAAGGTGATTTATATGAAAAATTTATTGCTCAAGATTTAGAATTTTTCCATAAAAATAATTCCGCTAGTCTTATAGTTTATTTTACGCAAGATTTAAATGTGATAAGAGATGTAATACTTAATTGTGTTACAACTCTTGTTAGAGACGCTTGTTCTGTTGTCGGTTTAATAGTCCTTATGTTTTGGAAGAGTTTTGATATGGCAGCAGCTATGTTTATATTGTTTCCTATAGGTTTTTATCCAATGGTATATTTTGGAAAAAAAATAAAAAAGATTTTTAGTAATCAGCAAATTTCATTTGGATCTTTATATGCAATTTTAGCTCAAGCTTTCCAAGGGATAAAAATTGTAAAATCTTATAACTTGGAAGCAATGGAATCTCAAAAAGTTAGGAGTAGTGCTGAAGCAATAGCCAATATAGAAGTAAAATTGTCAAAAAATAATCATGTTTTAAGTCCATTAATGGAATTTTTGGGAGGAGTAGCGGCAGCTTGTACACTTGCCTACGGTGGTTATAGAATTATACACGGTACTCTTACCACTGGGGATTTTGTGGTATTTTTAGTAGCTATCGTTGCTGCATACCAGCCTATGAAATCTCTAGCAAATTTGAATGCTCGTTTCCAAATGGGGATAGCAGCTATTAATCGAGTCTTTTCTATAATGGATAAAAGACCTGTTATAGTTAATAAATCTGATGCCAAAGTTTTTGAAGTTAGAAAAGGCGTTATAAAAGTGAACAATGTTAAATTTGATTATGCCCAAGGTGTTGAGGTATTACATGGTATTAATTTAGAAGTAAACGAAGGAGAAAGAATTGCTGTAGTTGGAGCTGCTGGTTCTGGTAAGTCTACTTTAATAAATTTAATATTAAGATTTTACGATGTTAAAGAAGGAAGTATAAAAATAGATGGGCAAGACATTAGAGATGTAACAATAGAATCTTTAAGGGATAACATTGCTTTCGTTTCTCAAGATGTTGTTCTTTTTGACGATACAATTAAGAAAAACATATTAATGGGAAAACCTGATGCCACAGACGAAGAAGCTATTAATGCTGCTAAACAGGCAGCAGCTCATAATTTTATTATAAATCAAAACCAAGGTTATGATACGGTTGTAGGGGAACGTGGTAGCAATTTGTCTGGTGGGCAAAAACAAATGATATCTATTGCAAGGGCTATGCTAAAAAATGCACCGATACTTTTACTTGATGAAGCTACAAGTTCTCTTGATTCAAAATCTGAACGTATGGTACAAGAAGGGCTTAAAAGATTAATGAAAGGTAGAACTTCAATAGTAATAGCTCATAGATTGTCCACAATTATTAATTCAGATAAAATTTATGTATTTGAGTCAGGAAATATTCTAGAATCAGGCACACATGCACAACTTCTAGCTTTAAATAGCTATTATGCAAATCTTTATAAAATTCAATTTATGCAAGATTAAAATAGTATTTACAAATTTTCCGTCAATACTATTCTTGTTGAGACTTATTGGTCTATAGGAAAATATATAGTTGAGCATAAACAAGGTGGAAAAATAAAGGCTGAATACGATCTGAACTATTGGATAAATTATCAAAAGATTTAACTTTTGCATACGGAAAGAGATGTAGTCGTTCAAATTTAGTTTATATCCGCAAGTTATAAATTATGAAACGCTATATCAAGGCTTGTAAAGAAGAAAAATGGAGCGTTAGAAAGCTCAAGTGGCAAATGGACTATAATAAATTGACTGAGTACCCTGCAATATTCCATTGTTTGTCTATATAGTTGCGTTTTTGTTCAGAATATTTGTCTCTATTGTCTAACCAATACAAATAGTTCTTTATATTTTCTTTTCTTGTTTCTTGAAGTATTTGTTCATATAATAAGAGGGAATTTTATCACTATTTTCGATTTCTTCAAAAGATGTGTCTGGGAGAGGAAACATTACTTAAATCTAAAGACGATGCTTTTACTGTGTCTGTGCTGGCAATAGATAATGGGGTAAACACTAAAGCAAATAGAAATAAAAGGACTTGCTCTCATTAAGGTGATTTGTTTGTTCCCTGTGCATAAAGAATCTAATACCTGACTTGACCTTTCGGGCTAACCCTAATGCTCAAGTCAGGAGAATCTAATACGAGGCTATGGCCTTTATTTTAATTAAATTGTGTTGCTAAATTAATTGTTTAGACAGGTAAGTGAATTTATCAAAATTTTAAAAACAGGTCAACTCACATACTTAAATTTATATTTTTACGTATTTATTGAAAAATTTATGTCTAGTCTCTTTGTTTAAAACAAACCAGCATATAAATCTGCCAATCCATTTAGGTAAAACTTTACTTAAAGAATTTATATTAGATTTATAATAATTAGCTAAGAAGAAAGAGGTAAAAGGTGTTTTATGAGCATAAAACCACCAAAGTTCAGCAAATTTTAAATTTTCAGAATGCATACTCCATGGTTTTTTGCCGCCACATGAAAAATGAATAATTTTTGCATTATCATAAGAAAAATTGTACCCTTCCGGTAAAAAAATTATTTTATCTTTGCATGTGATATTTATTATGTCCTGATCATGAAAAGGGAAACTTTCTCTTTCTGCTAATTTTAACCAGCATACATGTATTTTATTATTTCTTATATTTTTTAGATTTAGCAATAACACACCAGAGTTTATGTATTGTTCTTTTTTTGCGATAGAACAGATTTTATATTTTTTCCAAAGACTATGCTGGTCATTTCCCTTATATCCATCCTTTGTAGCTGCTATATAATAGTTAGTTAGGTCTATAGAGTATAAATCTTGCATGTCGTCATTAAAAATCAAATCTACATCTGTATAAATTACTTTATCTATACTAGGAGGTAATACTTGTGGCAATAGAAGTCTGTAATACATAGGTTTATATTGTTTTGATTTTATATTAGTTAGTTTGTGTTCTACATTTATAAATTTTATGCTATTAAATGATGAGTATTTTTTTAAATTGGATTCCAAAATATTTTGTATTGTTGTATTTATGGAATTTGAAATAAGACAATATATACTGTACTTAGTTGTATTTTTAGAAGTTTCAAGCAGACTAGTTATGGTAACTCCTGCTTGCATCCAAAGATTTTCGTCAAAACAAAAAGCTACATTAATCTCTTTAGTATTCATTTTGGTCTCACCTTTTTAGTATTTTATGCAATATAACACAGCGTAATTTACAGGCCTACTTTCGTTAGCAGTATTATTAATTCCTAGGTCAAACGAAACATTTTTGATGTAATATTTCGATGAATTCCCCGAACCAAAA
>NZ_JAITJM010000041.1:0-6128 GCF_031278955.1 Candidatus Endomicrobiellum cubanum
TATCCATAACTCTATTGCTGAAAATAATTCCCTTAACTTCATTAATGCTACAAATGTCTCTTTAGGTACTTTACTTGGCTTTGATTCCTTCTCCTTTGCTCTCCCTAACAACCTACCCAATAATCAAACTATTCTTTATCTCCGTAATCAGCCCTTCCCTCTTATTATTGATGCTCAAAATCTCTCCATTTCTAACTATGATTCCCACTCCTCTCCCCTTACTGTTAATCTTATCGACTCCTATGGCATTGGGGGAAAGTTAGCCCTTACCAATACTAACGGCTCTTACCTATACAACACTCGTACTGAACTCATTAGGCTATAGTTTATATTTAACTTAATGTCCGAATATATTGTATAATTAAATAAACAAATAGATAGGCAGGTATAGAAAATGACAAACAACTCTCTTGAAACTTTAAGACATTCTGCTGCACATATTATGGCTGCTGCTGTCACTGAGCTTTTTCCCCAAACCAAGGTAGCTATAGGCCCATCAATAGAAAATGGCTTTTATTATGATTTTTATAGAAAAGAACCATTTACAACTTCTGATCTAGAAAAAATAGAAGCAAAAATGCAAAAAATAATAGAAGCAAATTATCCGTTTAAATGTTTTTCTATGCCCAAAGAAGAAGCTATTAAAGACTTTAACAAAAAAGAGGAAAAATATAAGGTAGAAATTGCTTCACAGATAGATGGAGATACTGTAACAATATATAAGTCTGGGAATTTTATAGATTTATGTAAAGGTCCTCATCTAAAGTCTACCGGAAGACTTAAATATTTTAAACTTTTGTCAGTTGCAGGCGCTTATTGGAGAGGAGACTCCTCTAGGGATCAGCTTCAAAGAATTTATGGTACCGCCTTTTTTACAAAAGAAGACTTGGCTGACTATTTAAAAAAGATTGAAGAGACACAAAAAAGAGATCATAGAAAACTGGGCAAAGACTTGGATTTATTTAGTATTAATGAACTACTCGGTGGAGGACTTGTTCTTTGGCATCCAAAAGGAGCGCTACTTAGAGATATAATTGAAAGCTACTGGAAAAAATTCCATATAGAAAACGGCTACGAACTTTTGCTTACACCGCATATTGCAAGCGAAGAACTCTTTAGAATAAGTGGGCATTTACAAACCTATTCTGAAAATATGTATTCTTCTATAGATATTGAAAACAAACCATACAGAGTAAAACCAATGAACTGTCCCATGCATTTAATGATATACAAAATAAAGCTTCATTCGTATAGAGAGCTTCCAATAAGATATGCAGAACTTGGTACGGTTTACAGATTTGAAAAGTCAGGCGTTTTGCATGGTCTTTTAAGAGTTAGAGGATTTACTCAAGATGATGGCCATGTTATTGTTTTGCCAGAACAGTTGGAAGAGGAAATGCTTAGAGTTTTCAATATGGCAGTTGATTGTTTAAAAACTTTTGGGTTTAAAGAATATAAAATATATTTGGCTACAAGGCCAGAAAAAAAATATGTTGGAGAAATACAAGACTGGCAAAAAGCACAGAGCTCTATTGAAAATGCTTTAAAGAAAACCGGTTATGAGTATGAAGTAGATGAAGGCGGTGGAGCTTTTTATGGTCCTAAAATAGATATAAAAATAAAAGATGCTATAGGAAGATTTTGGCAATGTTCTACTATACAGTTTGACTTTAACTTACCTGAACGTTTTGATATTTCTTATGTAGATTCTTCAGGCAAAAAGAAAAGACCTTATATGATTCATAGAGCATTGCTAGGTTCTTTAGAGAGATTTGTAGGTGTACTTTTAGAACATTATGCTGGGGCTTTGCCTCTTTGGCTTTCTCCAATTCAAGTTGCTATAGCAAATATAAATGAAGAGCAAGAGACATACTGCAAGTCTTTATTTCAAAAATTAAAACAAAATGGCATAAGAGCTATTTTAGATGACAGAAATGAAAAAATAGGACACAAAATAAGAGAAAATGCGATACAAAAAATTCCTTATATAGCAGTTATTGGCAATAAGGAGCAAAGTACAAATTCGGTTGCTATAAGAGCACGCGGTAATAAAGATTTAGGAGTAATGCCAGTTGACACCTTTATTGCTCTTATAAAAGAAAAAAGCATGCCGGGTATTAATGAACTATAAAGTCTAGGACTTCTCTGAAAATCCTAATGTATATAAATGTTGCGGCAAAAAAACGCAGAGCTTATCGAGTGATAAGCACAAGTTTTTTAACGCAGCAGTCCCCTGTAAGCATTTCTAATAAAGGTGGCTTAAATGAAACATATAGATGAGCATAGAATAAACTCTCTACTTAACACTAAAGTGACCAATATAGAGCTTAATACTATCTTAAATAAAACTAAGGACCTTCAAAGATTGTCTATTGAAGAAACCGCTAAACTTTTATTAGTTAAAGAACACCAGAATTTGCAAAAGATTTATGCTGCTGCTTCTTATGTTAAGAACACAATATATGGTAAACGTATTGTAATGTTTGTGCCTTTATACATAAGCAACCACTGTTCCAATAGTTGCCTCTACTGTGGATTTGCTGCTAATAATAATCGTACTATAAGAAAAAAACTTACTTTTGAAGAAATTAAACAACAAACAGAAATACTGCTCAAAAAAGGCCATAAACGCATATTAGTGGTTGCGGCTGAAATGACATCCTCAAAAGAAAACTTAGATTATTATGTAGGTGCAGTTAAGTCTATATATAGCGCAAATTATAACGGAAATAAAATAAAAAGAGTTAATATCAATGTAGCGCCTATGGATATTGAAAGTTTTAAAATATTAAAAACATCGGGTATAGGAACATATCAGATATTTCAAGAAACTTACCATGAAGAAACTTACCGTAAACTTCATATTGCCGGTGCAAAAACTGATCCAAACAATCGTTTAGATGCAATTGACAATGCTTTTAAAGCTGGTATTGATGATGTTGGAATAGGTCCGTTGTTAGGACTTTATGACCCATACTTTGAAATACTTGCTATGATGATGCATATAGAATATTTAGAGAAGAACTATGGTATTGGCCCTCATACAATTTCTGTACCACGTATTGAACCCGCTCCAGGCTCAACATACGCATCAAACCCAGAATATAAAATAAGTGATGAAGAATTTAAAAAGATAGTTGCAGTTTTAAGATTATCTGTTCCTTACACTGGAATTATAATATCTACAAGAGAAACTGCCCAATTAAGAGATGAACTTGTAAATTTAGGTGTTTCTCAAATAAGTGCAGAATCTAAGGTTACACCTGGTGGATATGATATAAATTTTTCACATAATGATAATTTGGAAAGACAGTTTAGTCTAAACGATCAAAGAACTTTAGATGAAATAATAAAATCTTTATTGGCTCAAGGTTACGTACCAAGTTTTTGTGCGGCTTGTTATCGTAAAAACAGAACAGGTGAAAATTTTATGAATCTGGCTAAACCTGGACAAATAAAAAATATGTGCGATATTAATGCTTTAGTTACATTAAAAGAATATCTTGAAGATTTTGCAAGTCCAGAAGTTAAAGAGATAGGATATAATTTGATAGAAAAAAGCAAAGCAAGGCTTGATAATGCAAGTTTAAAGATCTTAGATAAGTTTTTTAAAGATATAGATGATGGAATAAGAGACTCTTATATTTAAAAATCTCTCTAAAATAATCCTAAAAATCAAATTTTTAAAGTTTATGTATTGACAAAAACTTTTTTTTGTCATATAATAGCAGTCGCACAGCATTAGTGCTAAAAAAGAAAAGTACAAACTAAATAAAGGAGGAAGTAAGATGTTTAAACCATTAGGCGACAAAGTTTTAGTTAAACCAACAGAAGCCAAAGAAGTAAAGAAGGGCGGCATTATTATTCCTGACACTGCAAAAGAAAAACCTCAAGAGGGTGAAGTTATAGCTATAGGCACAGGAAGAAAGACCGATGATGGCAAAGTGGTTGCTTTAGATGTAAAAGTTGGAGATAAAGTTCTTTTTGGCAAATATTCTGGAACAGAAGTAAAGCTTAACGATGTAGTACATCTTATAATGTCTCAAGATGATATTTTGGGAATACTTGGCTAATACAATAAAATAATATAGGAGAGTAAGTATATGGCAAAACAGTTAATTTACAATGATGAAGCTCGTAAAGCTATGAAAAATGGTGTTGACAAACTTGCAAATGCTGTAAAAGTTACACTTGGACCTAAAGGCAGATATGTAGTTTTAGACAAGAAATTTGGTTCCCCTACAGTTACAAATGACGGGGTAACAATTGCAAAAGAAATAGAATTAGAAGATCCTTTTGAAAATATGGGTGCTCAGCTTGTAAAAGAAGTTGCTTCAAAAACAAATGACATTGCTGGTGATGGTACAACAACAGCTACAGTTTTAGCTCAATCTTTAATTAATGAAGGATTAAAAAATATTACCGCTGGAGCTAATGCAAATCATATAAAAAGAGGGATAGACAAGGCTGTTTCTTTAGTTATAGAAGAAATTAAAAAAAATGCAAAACAAGTTAAAAACAAAGAAGAAATTGCTCAAATAGCTTCAATATCTGCAAGTGATAAAGAAATCGGAAATTTAATTGCAGACGCAATGGAAAAAGTTGGCAAAGATGGCGTTATAACAGTTGAAGAAGGAAAATCTTCAGAAACAACTCTTGACGTTGTAGAAGGTATGCAATTTGATAGAGGATACAATTCACCTTATTTTGTAACAGACACAGAAAGAATGCAAGGCATTTTGGAAGATCCTTATATAATAATTACCGATAAAAAAATCAGCTCTATGCAAGAAATCCTTCCTCTTTTAGAGAAAGTTGTTCAAACAGGAAAACCTTTCTTAATTATAGCAGAAGATATTGAGGGCGAGGCTCTTGCAACTTTAGTACTAAACAAGATTCGTGGCACACTGAAAGTTATAGCAGTAAAAGCTCCTGGTTTTGGAGATAGAAGAAAAGAAATGCTTCAAGATATAGCAATTCTTACTGGCGGTTCAGTTATTACTGAAGAAATGGGCTTAAAATTAGATAGTGCGACTTTGGAACTTTTAGGTCAAGCTAAGAGAGTAGTTGTAGATAAAGAGAACACTACAATCGTTTCTGGACTTGGCGCTAAAAAAGAAATCGAATCAAGAATAGCTCAAATTCGTAAACAAATTGAAGACACAAAATCAGATTATGATAAAGAAAAACTCCAAGAAAGACTTGCAAAATTAGTTGGAGGAGTAGCAGTTATAAATGTTGGCGCTGCAACTGAAGCGGCAATGAAAACAAAAAAATTCAAAGTTGAAGATGCTTTAAACGCAACAAGAGCAGGCGTAGAAGAAGGTATAGTTTCAGGTGGTGGAGTAGCTTTACTTAAAGCTCAATCAATTTTGGAAAAAGTGCAAACTCAAGATGCTGACGAAAAAACAGGCATAGACATTGTCCTTAAAGCTCTTGAGGGGCCAATAAGAATGATAGTAGAAAACGCTGGACTTGAAGCTTCTGTAATAGTAGATAAAATTAAAAGTTCTAAAGATGCTTCTTATGGTTATAATGCTGATAACAATGAGTATGTGGATATGATAAAAGCTGGTATTGTTGATCCAGCTAAAGTTACAAGAACAGCTTTAGAAAATGCTGCTTCAATTGCAGGACTGGTTCTTACTACAGAAACATTGGTAACCGATATTCCTGAAAAATCTCCAAAATCCCCTATGATGGGCGGAGCAGGAATGCCTCCAATGCCTGAGTATTAATAGTAACAGATTAGGCAGACATATTTAGGTTTTAGGGTTAGTTTTAAAAATAGATAGAGCTTTCAAATTTATTTGAAAGCTCTATCTATTTTCTTATTGAACTTAATCTTCTTTACTTTTATCTGACTTGACCTTTAATTAATCAAATAAATACTTAGTGTTAAAGATTGTTCCTTGAAAGAATTAAAAGTTTTAAATTCCTCAATAGTCCTGATTATGACATCTCTGGCAATAGTACTATTACTGACCCTTCTAATCCTGACTGTGGAAGAATAAATACTTCTTCCCCTTGGCTTTCTTCTAACTTTAATGATTCTTCTAATAACTCTCTTTTTATTCATTCTACTATGTCATACCGCACCATCTACGGCTCTGTTAATTTCCCTTTTG
>NZ_JAITJM010000058.1:0-14259 GCF_031278955.1 Candidatus Endomicrobiellum cubanum
AATAGCAATTGTTTTTGAGGCATCAAGATTATTATCTCCAAACCACTTCTGTACATTTTCGATATTTTCTTTTGGAATACTTAATATGTTTGTATAATCTTGTGGGATTGTTTTTAATCCTGCAATAAAACCTAACTCTCTATTGTTAAATAAAGATGGAACGCCAACTCTTTTTACTTTTTTTGTAAGTAAAAAACTTAAAGATGCTGTTTTAAAGCCTATTCTATTTTTTATATTTGCAAAATATGCACAAAGCAAAGAGCTTGGTGATTCTGAAAAAAGTATTGCTGTGTTTGCTTTGTATTTTCTTAAAAACTTTATAGTATTTCTATCTTTTGGTACTGTTTCATCTATAAGGTTAGAAGCTATAAGAAGAGGCGCAAGAGATGGTTTAACTACAGAGCATATCTTAGCATTAAGTTCTTCTTTAATAGCTTTAAGAACAGGAAGAGAAAACAGAAGATCTCCAAGCTGGTTCATATGAAAAAAAACTATTTTATCCATTTTCCTATTTCCCAAAAAACAGTTTCAGGTTTTATAGCGTTAATATTATCTTTGTTTTCTTTATTTATAAGCAAAGAAAATTTTCCTAGATAAGGAGCTGTTTCATGTATATTTGAACAACCAAATATAAATACTGTCGGAACATTTAATATAGCTGCCAAATGCATAGGGCCTGTATCAGCGCCGACAACAACTTTGCTTTTTGATAGAATTCCAGCAAGCTCTTCTATAGAAGTTTTACCACATAAATCTGTGATTTGATTTGACTGTAGTTTGCCAAAGTCTGATTTTAGTCCCAATACAACTATTTGTATATTTATGAATTTATTTCTAATTAGAGATATCAATTTATGATAATTGTTAACGTCCCAATTTTTGCCTTTTCCTCTGGCAAAAGGAACAAAGGCAATAAAATCTTTTAAAATTCTGTTATTGTTTAAAATATTATTAACATCTATGTCTATTTTTATGTTTACTTTAGGTTGAAAAGCTTTTCCAATTAGAAACTTAACCGGTTCGAGATTTCTCAATGTGGCATTTGTATTTGCTTTTTCTGGGCATACTTCTTTTATTAAAAAATTACTGAACTCTTTCATACCTGGAACGCCGATTTTAATTTTAGCTTTAGCAAATTTTGCAAGGCAAGCGCTTCTTAAAAGTCCTTGTAAGTCTAATATTATATCGTATTTTGTACGTCTTAGACGACTTAAAACTTCAAGAAAACCTTTAACCCCACTTTTGCGATCCCAAGTTATAATTTCATCAATATCAGGACATAATTTAGGGATATCTTCCCAATTTTTAAATACAACCCAACTTATTTTGCACTTTGGATATGCCTGTTTCAAAGCATTTGCGGACGGCAAAGCTTGAACAATATCGCCAAAAGAGCTTGGTTTGATTATTAAAATTTTCATAATGATGTGGATCTCTAATAACTTGTCTGCCTCTAAAACCTTACCGAAGTTATAGCATTCCTTATTCTTTAGTTCTATTACAAACTTTCATGTATAACCCTCTATAAAAAATAAATACAATAAATCTTATATTATAAATATTTCTTTTTTATTTCTTCAAAAACTTCGTCAACAGCTACACCCTGCATACATTTAGGATTTGCACAATTTCTGTTTCTACACGGCTGACATTTCACTTTATGCTGCACAACTTTCGTATTTCTGCTATATGGTCCTGTGCGTTCAGATAAGGATGTAGGGCCAAACACAGCTACAGCTTCTACATTTAATGCTGTAGCTATGTAAATAGGCCCAGAATCATTACCAACAAAAACTTTACACATTTGCAAAAAAGCACATAACTCTTTTAATGTAAATTTGCCAGTCATATCAGTTATTTTAACATTTGCATCTAAAATTATTTCTTCATTTAAACCTTTTTCGCTGCTTCCACCTTCTTTCCCACCGATTAGCACTATATCTGCCTGAAGCTCATCTTTTAATTTTTTGGAGAGTTGGGCATATTTAGATGTTGCCCATCTTCTAGAAATCCAACCTCCGCCAGGGTGTATGCCTACTATTTTTTCTAAATTTACGTTTTCTTTCAGTAATTTATCTGTGACGATTCTAAAACTTTGTTCTGGTATATATATAGGGTAATTAATGTCTGATGGACAGCCTAAATATTTTGCAACTTCAAAGTGGTGTCCTACGCAATGACGACTGCTAGATTTAATCTCTTTTGAAAATAGCCAAGAAAACTCTCTCATACCGTTAGTAGAGGAAGAAGCTATTTTAAATTTTGCTCCTGCAAATTTTACAAGCATTGCAGATTTTGCAAGTCCGTGTAAGTCTATACTTAAATCAAACTTTTGTTTTCTTAAAGTTTTCATTAAGTCTATATAATATTTAATAGATTTTTGTTTTCTATTCCATACAAAAATATTTTCAAGGAGGGGATTGTCTTCCAAAATTTCAAAACAGCGTTCGTCTACTATCCAGCTTAATCTTGCATGAGGATATTTTTTCTTTATAGCAGCAAGTGTTGGTAGTGAGAAAATAATATCGCCAAGTCTACTTGGCTGTACGATCAAAATTTTTGGTGTTGGATGGTATTCTAAATATTTTAATATATCTTTGCCCCAATAATACTTGTTTGTAAATTCGTCCAATTTATTTAATCTTTCTTCAACAAATGTCATTTTATTTTCGATATTGTCATCTTTATTTATGTAAATTGGTTCTCCATAAATTTGAATAGTTTTTGAAAAAGGAAGAGGGATTATAGTTTTGTCCCAAGTTTTTTTTAAAATTAATTTATTTTTTGGAGCACAGTTTATTGGGATAACAGGCACACCTGTTTTTTGAGCAGCGTATATAATGCCGGATTTTAATTTATGATAAGGGCCTTTAGGCCCGTCAGCAGCAAAAGCCGGTGAGTATCCTTTTAGTGCGTACCTTATTATTTCTATCAGCCCTCTTTTTCCACCTCTTGTAGAAGAACCTCTAACAGTTAAATATCCAAAATTTTGTAAAATCTGTGCCAACATTTCGCCGTCTTTTGACAAACTTACCATAATAACGATATTTCTTTTTTTGTTTGACATAAGCATAGAAAATTCATTTCCATGCCAGAATGCATACATTGATGGTTTTGGGTAATGAAAAGTATCGTTTAATGATTTTTTTCTTAAAGTTTTGTCTATAAGACGACATATAAATATTACTATTTTAAGTAACGTTTTATTTTGCATCTAAAATCTCTTTTATTTTATCTATTGTAAAAGATACAGTGCCTTTTTGCTTACTCACAGTTTGTAAAGCTAGATCTCCTACATTTTTTATAAAGTGCTTGTTTGATATAAACATATTTATTTTCTTTGCCAAATCATCGCTATCTTTTACAATAAAAGCTCCTCCACTTTTTAAAAGACATTCAGCTTCAGTTTTAAAATTGTCCATGTATTTACCGAACAATACAGGCTTACCGTAGGCTGCAGGCTCTATAGGATTTTGACCACCTTTATCTATAAGCGATCCTCCTACAAAACAGATGTCAGAAATTGAATATATATCATTAAGTTTGCCAAAAATATCTATTAGAACAAAATCTTCGTTGAAGTCGTTACTAGAAAATAAAGAATAGTTTATATGGTTTTCAGTAAGAATATCTTCTATTTCGTTAATTCTTGAAAGATGCCTTGGCGCAAAAAATATTTTAAAGTTTTTTTCTACTTTTTTGTAAGCGTCTACTATTAACTCTGCTTCTTTTAACCGAACACTTCCTGCAGTAAAAACAAAATCTGTATCTTTAAGCAAAAAATCTTCTCTTTTTGCTATTGTATTAAAATCTTTGTCGTATTTTATATTTCCTGAAACCAGAATAATGCTTTTCCCCTGTGTTAAATATCTAAACCTTTCAGCATCTTCAGCGCTTCTTGCAATGACAACATTAATAAACCCTACAAATTTTTCCCAGAAAAACCTTGCCTTTTTATAAACACAAAACGATTTTTCCGACATCCTTCCATTTACAGTTATAATTTTTGTATTTTTATGCGCCGCTGCGTAAAGCATAGATGCCCATAATTCTGTTTCAAGAATAACAAGTAAATCAGGGTTTATGATGTTGAATGCCTTTTTCATTATTGGGTAGATATCTAAAGGAAGCAAGCATACAAAGCCGATTTTTTGTAGCTTTGCGGCATATTCTCTACCGCTTTTAGTCAGAGAGGTTAAAACAATAAAGTAATCATCTTTAAGACCGTTCAAAAGAGGTTCAACAGCCCGCACTTCACCAAGAGAAGCGCAATGTATCCAAATGGTTTTCTTTGTTAAATTTTTATTAAAAGGTTTAAAACAAGCAAATCTTTCGCCTATTTTATAAAACAATTCTTTTCTGTATTTTTTGTTGAACAGTACTGCTATCGCGATAATAGGCAAGGCAAGAATAGTAAGAACATTATATACAACCAAATAAATTTTTGACATTGATATTACCAAATATTATTAAGTTACGTTAAACTGCTACAGCTGCAGCAACTGTAAAAACTAATTATTGACCTATAACCCCACAACTTGCTGTTGGGAGGTCCATTACTTTCTATTCTTTTTCTTTGATGGAACCCAGTAAAACAAACCTGCAGATGAATATTTAGGATAAATAATGCTAGATTCAACACTTACGTCTATTTTATCGCTAGGAATAACTTTAGAAACTTCTTCATAATATTCGTTTTCTATATTAACTACTCTTATTATTTCGCAATTTTCGTCTTGAGCTTCATTGGAGATAATTCTTTGTACAAAATTCTTTGATTGGTCTAAAGCGTTAACAGCTATGGCAGACACAATTTTACTTGTATGCTCTCCAAAGGCGGTTTCATTTTTTTTGTATTCCTTTTCAATAGTGTTTCCTATAGTTACAAAAAAAATGCTTTGGGCAACCCATTTTGTTGGGGCATCTTTTTCATAAACAAAAGAAAGAGATTCATTTGAAAATGTATCATAAACAACTGCCGGCGATAAAGACTTTATATAAAAACGACAACAACATTGAATAATCTGTTCTAACTCAACAGACATATCAACAACATTTACAAGTTTTCTTACAACTCGAGAAATATCTTTTACGCGAAGATTTATTTTAAAATTCTTTATTTTTCGCATTATTTTGAACTTATATATCCCTTCTTTATAGCAACTTTTAATCTATTTTTTCTTCTTTGTTCACTTTCGTATAGTATAGGTGTACAAATAAACAAAGTAGAAAATACTCCTAGAACTGTACCTATAATCATTATGTAAGCAAATGTGTGTATTACTTCTCCACCAAAGAAAAATAATGAGGCCGCTACTATAAACACTGTCAAAGAAGTAACAACTGTTCTAGAAAGAACCTCATTTATACTCCTGTTTATAATTTTTGCAAAGTCCTCTTTTGCTAAAAGTCTTAAATTTTCTTTTATTCTGTCAAACAAAACAATCGTATCGTTTATAGAATAACCTGCCACAGTAAGAAGTGCGGCAATAACAGTTATATTAACTTCTTTATCTGCAACGATTACAAAACCAAAAGAAATAACAACATCATGGATTATTCCCAAAACAGAAGCTACGCCCCACACTCCTGATTTAAATCTAAACGCCACATAAACAATCATCCCAAGGAAAGCAAAGAAAAACGCATAAAGAGCTTGCTTTGAGAGATATGTGCCAACGCTTGGACCAACATACTCTACTCTGTCTACAGTCATTAAATTACTAGGGAATATCTCTTCAATAGCGCTTTCTACAGCGTTTTTAAATTCTTCTTGCGACGATACGCTTTTCTTAGCGCGTATAATTATGCCTTTACCAGAAGTTTGGAGCTCAAAAAGACCTATATTGCTTCTCTCTAATGCAGAGCGAACATCTTGCAATTCAATTTCTTGTTGAAAAGATGCTTGCATTAAAATACCGCCAGTAAAATCTGTGCCATACTTAGGACCGCCTCTATAAATAAAAGCTACGATAGTAAGCAAAAGCATGAAAGTCGATATCAAAAAAAATTTACGGCGATTGCCTATAAAATCTATATTTGATGATTTGAGAATTTGCACTATAACCTCCGATTATATTTTTAGCTTAAGTAAAAGATTTTCTTTGAATAGCAAATCATATATAAGTTTGGTTACCGATATTGCCGTAAACATGCTCACAATAAGACCTATTGAAAGTGTAACAGCAAATCCCTTTATAGGGCCAGTTCCAAACTGAAACAAGAAAATCGCAGCTATAAGCGTTGTTATGTTTGCATCGAAAATAGTCCAGAAAACTTTTTGATATCCTGCGTCAACAGCCACCCTTGCTGTTTTACCTGTAGCAAGCTCTTCGCGTATTCTTTCAAGAATTAAGACATTAGCATCAACAGCCATCGCAAGCGTTAAAGCTATACCAGCAACTCCAGGAAGCGTAAGTGTGAATTGAAAGTATGCCATTGTTGCCATAAGTATTATCAAATTTAAAGCCAGAGCAATGTCTGCAATAACACCTGAAGCGCGATAATAGCCTATCATGAAAGCAAAAACTGCAACTATACCTATAAGAGCCGACATAAAACCACTTTTTATAGAATCGTCTCCCAAGGTAGGGCCTACAGTTCTTTCTTCTATAATTTTAACAGGTGCGGGAAGGGCACCTGCCCTAAGCACTGTAGCCAAAAGTTTTGCAGATTCTGCATTGAAGCTACCTTCTATAATAGCTTTTCCATCTGGTATTTTTGATTTAATATTTGGAGCTGACTGAACAATACCGTCAAGAACTATAGCCAACCTTCTTCCAATATTTCTTTCTGTAATACCTCCAAACGTTCTAGCGCCTTCTCTATTGAACTCCATTGAAACAATTGCTTGCCCAAACTGCCCGCCAAATTCAACTTTGGCGTTTGTAAGCGATGCTCCTGTCAAAACAGCCTTGTCTAAAATATAGTAGTTTGTATCTTCCTTGCTTTCAAAAACAGATGCGTCTTGAGGCATAGCCGCTTCTATATCTGGGTATGCTGAAGGATCCTCTCGATACTGTGCAGGTGTAATGCCTTTATCTCTAAACAAGTCAAGAGCTTTGTTAGCCTCATTGCTAGTGTTTACTATTCTAAACTCAAGCAATGCTGTTTTTCCTATAAGATCTTTAGCTGTCTGAGGGTTTTTAATGCCTGGTAACTGAATAACTATCCACTTGTCTCCCTGTCTTACTATCAGAGGCTCAGCAACGCCGAACTGGTCTACTCTGTTTCTCATAATTTCAATTGCTCTATCAACAGCATCTTTCACTGATACATTGCTGTCTAGCTGAGATGAATCAACCTCTAAAAGCAGGTGCGTTCCACCTTTTAAATCTAACCCTAATTTTAAAGCTTTTCCCAAAATAGGATCTTTTTCTTTTTCAGCCTGCGCTTTTTTGTCTTCAGACATTTACGACCAATTTATAGATGGCCATACAGCCCAAACTGAAAATACTAATGATGCCACTGTGATCCACAACTTCCAGTTAATTTTGCTCATTAGAGTAATTTCCTCTCATTTATTATCAACTCAAATTTACAGTCCAAAAAACTTGCCACTCTTCTACACATGAGCATTATAGACATAAAAATTTCAAAATAGTCCATAACTTTTGATATTTGAGTATCTACATAAGCTAAAGTGATATAACTTTTGTTTCTTTAATTACTTTTAAAAAGACCATTCCACAGCAAAATTCACTCTTTTATGTATAGCATACTTTGATATATTAATGTTTCTAACACGTGTTTTATGAACATCAGACTTATCTACAAGAATTAATGCAGCCACTATTAGGATTTATAGGATCACCCGACTCATACTCGTGATTGCCTATGTCCTTTAATAACCGCATAGTAAGTAAAGCTGAAAACCGTCCCTGATCATACCTATTTATGAGATTTCCTATATTGTGAATATATCCTGCTATGCCTGCAAGTTCTTGAATTCTCTTTAGGACAGTCAAGATATAACAAAATATTTTTAGCTACAGACGCAACCAACCAATATGCCTTATTCCATTCTCACTATATCCTAGTGTTCCTAGATACTTATTTAGATGATATTAACTATTGTATTTTTCTTTACCGCTTCACGAGTTATGTTTGAATATCTATTTTTATCATCCATTCTTTGTCCGATACTTTAAATTAAACAACACAACTTTTTAAAATAATTTATTTCTTTACAACTTCAGGCACTTTTGCCTGATCGTCGGTTTCTTTTGTTATTATTGTAGCAATTGACTGTTTTGCTACTTGTACAGTAACACCATCTGCAATTTTTACTTCAAGAATGTTATTATCTCTTACGGCACTAATTGTACCGTATATACCTCCTGAAGTTATAACCTTATCGCCTTTTTTCAGAGCATTTAAAGACTTTTGATGCTCTTTAGCTTTCCTCTGCTGAGGTCTTATCAAAAATAAATAGAAAAAAACAAAAATAAGTATAAGAGGTAAAAAGCTACCTAAAGCTCCGGCTCCACCACCAGTACCAAGCTGAGCAAATGCAGCCATAGGTATACACAAAATGTTTGCTAAAATTACTAACAAATTAACAGATTTTCTCATTCTTTTCCTCACATTTATTTTTTTGAATAATATTTATCAAAAAATTCTTTTTTTGCTTTAAGAAACGTATCATTTTCCAGTGACTTTCTTATTTTCGTCATTAAGTCTACCATAAAATGAATGTTATGTAAAGACAACAAAGTAAGATACAGCGTTTCTTGAGATCTAACTAGATGGTTGAGGTACGCTTTTGTATATCCTGTACAAGCCGGACACTTACATTCAGGATCTAAAGGGGTAAAATCTTCTCTAAACTCTGCATTGCATATATTAATTTTCCCAAAACTTGTAAAAACCTGCCCGTTGCGACCATTTCTTGTTGGAATAACACAATCAAACATATCAACACCACGCTCAACACCTTCCCATAAATCTTCAGGCATTCCTACACCCATTAAATATCTAGCTTTATTTTCAGGTATTAAAGGGAAAGTATTTTCTAATACAGAATACATATATTCTTTAGGCTCGCCAACTGAAAGACCTCCTATTGCATAGCCAGCAAAACCAATATTTAGCATTTCTTGCGTACTTTGAGTTCTTAAATCATTATAAGTTGAACCT
The DNA here is from genome assembly GCF_031278955.1 of Candidatus Endomicrobiellum cubanum. Lineage (NCBI taxonomy): Bacteria > Pseudomonadati > Elusimicrobiota > Endomicrobiia > Endomicrobiales > Endomicrobiaceae > Candidatus Endomicrobiellum > Candidatus Endomicrobiellum cubanum. The sequence continues at coordinate 9,139 of NZ_JAITJM010000058.1, forward strand.
TGTATTATGCCAAACAGAGCTTGTGTTTCATATGCATTGTCTTTATAAAATTCAGTTTTACACCTTTTAGCCCATCTTAAGCTTAATTCCATTGAATTTTTAGCATATGAATAGTCTGCAGGATATGGAGTACATTCATCAAAACACATTATAATGTCTGCACTGATATCTTTTTGAACTTGTATAGACTTTTCTGGAGAGAAAAAGTGTTTAGAGCCATCTATGTGAGATCTAAATTCACACCCTTCTTCACAAATTTTTCTTATATCGCCTAAACTAAAAACTTGAAAACCGCCAGAATCTGTAAGCATTGGCTTATTCCAAGAATTAAATTTTTGTATTCCACCAGCTTTTTTGATTATATCTGTGCCTGGACGCAAATAAAGATGATAGGAATTGCCTAAAATTATTTGAGCGCCAGAATTGACAAGCCATTCTATAGGTACACCTTTTACAGTCCCTTGAGTGCCCACTGGCATAAAAATAGGGGTTTGAACAACTCCCCTTGTAGTGTAAACCTTTCCTAATCTTGCCTTACATTCAGACGACTTTTTTATTAACTGATAAGACTCGTATTCCATTACAAAAATTTATCCTCATTTATATATAGTTCTAAATCACATTTTAAAACGTTTGCTGCTCTTTTACAGTAAATTGTTCTAGACATAAAAATTTCAAAATAGTCCATTACGGAACAAATTGAAGTATCTATATCTATTTTAAGTTTTATTACTGATTCTTTCTTATCTACAATAACTTCTGCTTTGCGGCAAGCTGCTATCACTAAAGAGTGCTTGTCAATCAAAAACATATTTTTGGTCCTTATTCTTTCGCGACGAACATCTGTTTTATCACCAAGGACCAAAGCCGCAGCCATTGTAGAAACTGGGTCTACGTTTTTGTCTTCATGGCCACCTATAGCTGTAGCTATGGCAAAAACTTCGTCGCCGTATAAGCTTTCGCCAACAATATTTAAAAACATTACCGCACTACTTTGATCATGGGAATGTATAGATACGGTATTTCCTATATCATGCAGATATGCTGCTATTTTTGCAAGCTCTTGTTCCCTCTGATTATATCCTAAACTTTTTAAAATATTTTCTGCAGTCTCTGCAGAACGAAGAGCATGCCCATGTCCATGCTCTTTATATCCCATAACAGCAAAAGCATTATCTGTGAACTCAAAATAAGTCTGTATTTCGGGGTTATTTCTTATTCCCTCAAAAGTCAATATCTCGTTCATAGAAATATTATACAAAATAGTTAAAGCATATCTTTGAAATGTTTATCACAAGATAATAACTTGCAGTTATTTTGTATGCAGTTTTGTACTATAATTAAATCTGAAATACCCATTTTATTAAATCTTCTCTTTATATTTAAAGATTAGAACTATTGCAATTCTTCTCAATTTATATCTATCTCATCTCATATTTTATTTTTCAGGTAAATCTAAAGTTGTTCTCATAGCATACCTCCTATGCATATAATATTGCTATTTAGATATGCATTGCCAATAAAACTGTTATTTCAAAATTAAATTGAACTGTACAATCCAAGCAAAAAAAGGGAACAGTCTTTGCTTGAGCTTTATTTTGTTTAAAAAAATACTTTAAGGAAACAATTTTTGATAAGGTTCCCTCATTGTATTCAAAAATTTATTTGGAGGAGAGAAACATAAGAGAGTATTGGTGTGCTTGCTGAACGCGATTTTGAAAGGAAGACCACTGATAAGTAGTATTAGATTGGTAAATCCAGAGCACAAGAAAAGAAGGAAGAGTGGAAAATCAGCGACATTAGATATAGAAGGAACAATAATCTTTGCACTATTTTTTAGCTCTACAAATCTAAATTGCTGAGGAGATGTTATAATGAAAATCATTGAAAGAAGATGCAAAAGTTCAAATAGATATTAGACTTTGAAAATATATAATGTTCTATCAATGAGAGTATAAAAAGTGAAGAGTTGAAAAGGAGAAAAATTTTTGGGGTTTAATATTGATATATTTAAATTTACCCTAAGAGAGCAATAAAAGGATTACAAAAAACGCAAGAGCAAAACGAAGTAAGTCAAGAAGCGAAATAGAGTGGAAGTGCCATAAAGCATCAGAGAAGGGTGTATTAAACGATACAAAATCAGGCTAGCCACGGCGTATACAATTGGCAAAAGAAATATCGCGATTTTGAGATATAAAGATTGTATGAGTAAAAAACAAAGCTGTTTCTGATATAGAATTAAGAGATTTCATACGGACAACAGGCTTGAATTTTGCAAACACTTGAAGTATCCAAGAAGTCCTACGACTTAACAGATATTGAAAATATAGAGCAATAGGTAGAAGATTACTTATTTTGGTATAATCCACACAAAAAGTTCATGAAGGCTTAAATTGGCTAATGCCTTTTGATTTTAAAGGCAAGTTCTTAAATCAGTCGCTTGATACTTTAAAAGTCTAATTTGTCATAAACGCATGCAATAGGTAGGCTCTAAGAAAAAATGCTTAAATAAGCAAGAAGAGTTCTTAGATAGACAGGCCTAAGGATTTGAAGAGCATAAGAGAGATATGTCCTTAAGTACAGCGATAATAGTGCATGGGATAGGGAAAGTAGAAGATTTTGAAGACAGTAAAAATTATGTTCGTATGTGGGATTTGCCTGCAGTTAAAAATAGCGCAGACAAAGGGAGTAATAGGCATATAACACAAATTGGGAATAAGATATTAAGAACGAGGTTGGTGCAAGTAAGATTGATAGCGATAAGATATAGTGAATATTTAAGGAAGATTAATTTGAAGTTAAAGGCAAAGAAGAGTAGAGAAAAAGTGAAAATAGCAAAAGCGAGGGAGATGTTAGAGATAATATAGAGGAGACTAAAAAATAGATGGGTATTTGTGGATTTTAACAATAGGATGTTGGAATAAAAAATATTAAAAACTAATTCAAAAATCCTGAGAGAAGCATATGAAAAATTTAGAGTCAAAAATTGTAATTTTAGTAATTTTTTTAGGCATTTTACTTTGTAGCTGTAAGAACAAAACAACTACTCAGCGTCAATCTACTAACAAAACAACTACTCAGTATCAATCAGCAGACGTCGATGATCAACATATCTCTCCTGAGGAACAAGAGATAATAGATGCCTTGAAAGCTAACATAGCCAGCATAAATCAAATGAAAAATAAAATAGAACCCGCGCTTGAAAATTTGGAGAACCTCCTAGGTTTAAATAGTTTAAAAAGTGCCTCTTCTTATGACCCTAATGCTAGTAACAACTAGATAGAATAAGTGCTGTACCTTACAATTTCTCCACAACAGCACAATTACGATTATATTTAAAGATATACGGACTGGAAAAACAAAAAAGGTAGCTATATTCCATTATCCAATTAATATTGGCAATCTCAATACGGACAATCTCAGAGACATGGATGAAACTTTAGTTGGATATATAAATAAAAAGCCATTATACACCGCTCTTATTTCTGTAACTAAGTCTGATATTTCTACTCTTAATGTTGTCATTGTATTTTCCCACACTGCTTATGTTAGTGAGTCAATATTTCATGATTATTTTATTAGTAAGCCCCCCCAACGATGGAATCTTTCAAGTGTTTTTTTGTTTGCTAGATTAAAAGTTGCTTTATCAACATCAGATGCAACTATTTCATCAGAAATCTCAACTGAAAGCTTTTTTATTGAATTTATTTTATCTTCATCTTCTTTTGAAAATTTTGAAAGCACAAAATTTACCCTATCCATAAATCTTGGGGATGGACATATGCCAGACTTTGAACTTTTGTAGCGCCTTTTTCTTTTATAACATCTGCAACTTTTGTTAATGTTCCTCCTGTATCAACCAAATCGTCTACAATTATACATGTTTTGCCTTTTACTTCTCCTATAACATTCATTATAGAGACTTCGTTAGGCCCAGATCTTCTCTTATAAACAATTACTAAGTCTGGCATGGATAAGCTTTGCAAAAGATCTTGCTTTTTCTACACCTCCTGCATCAGGCGAAACTACAGCTACATCTTTTAAATTTTTATCTTTCTTCTCATTTTGTCTTAAAAGCTAATTAAATTGTCTAGCTAATAACAAAATTATTTAAAAATTCCACCAGTATTCTTGCACCAAAACAACATATCCAAATGAGATACAGGAATACCTATTTCTTTGGCAAAATCTTGCATTTTCTTTTCTATATCGAGATAAGCTTTTACAGTAAGTGTCTTAGGAATCTCTTCAATTGCTCCATAAAGTTTAAGATTTCTTAAAATGTGTCTATCTAGTATAGCGAGGTCTTTTCCTATACCGATATTTCTTAGAAAATGCCCAGCTTCTTTATACGCTATGCCCTTTATGGTTGCAATAATCCATTCCCTAAGTTCGTAAATATCATTAAAAGAAGCGAGTTTTTCTTTTACTTTAATTTTCTCATTTAATGTAAAAAAGTTACGAGCTTCAACTACATATTTTGCTTTATTGTGTTTAAACCGTACACCACTTATAGTATTTGCTATATCTTCCATGGTTGAATTAAATATCATATTTTTGTCTGCAAGTGCATTTACCGCGGCCCAACATATTACTGCCTTGCTTTGAGGCGTAAAAAGACAAAACACTAATTCCGCAAAAATTTCTTCATCTGTTCCATTTTTCCATACATTATAAAAATGCTTTTCTCTTTGGGATGTAAGTGGCAAAACTTTTTTCCAGAATTCTTTAAGCCCTTCAATTGTGTCAGATGGATCTATTGGTATTTTTAAAAAATCAATAGGAATAAGTTTATTTTTCACACAATATCCTTTGACTTCAGAGGTAATGTCCTAAAGTCTTAGAATTTATCAAAGCATCATATTATATTTTTTACCAAGAGGACAAGTTTTATTGACAATTATTATGTATTATTCACCAAAAAGTTAATAAACTCGTTATAATAGGATATAATATAAAAGAAAAAGTAGTAATAGATTTAAAAATAAGGGAAGAAAGAATGAAGAAGTTACCAATAGGGATACAAACATTTGAGAAGTTAATAAGTGGAAATGCGGTATATGTAGATAAGACAGAAGATATATACAAATTGATAAATAGCGGAAGTGTATATTTTCTATC
>NZ_JAITJM010000061.1:0-12870 GCF_031278955.1 Candidatus Endomicrobiellum cubanum
ACACAATCGGATTCAATTTAATTGGTAATGTATATTGTTTTCTATGAAAATCTTCAATATTTACCGCATTTTTACTTGATAAAAGGCTATCTTTGGGAACAATTCTTGCAAGTTCATCATATAGTTTATCTGCACTTGCTAAAAAAAGAGCATTAGCATTTTTAACAAAAGATAGTACTTTTTGACACTGTTTTTGTGTACTCTTACCAAACAAACTTAAATCATCTATATAATCATAAATAATTTTTAATTTTCTTACCTGTTTTAGAAGTGAAATAAAATATTGTGCGGACTCTAAATAATAGTGTGCTACAATATATATGATTTTATCTTTCTCTATATTGAGCATAGTATCTATACAGACTACAGGGAAGATATATATATTATCTGCAACTTTCGTTAATTTTAATACTTTATAATCTGGCCAAAATATTATAAATCCTTTATCAGCAAGCTTTCGAAATATATGGTGTGGCCGTTGAGTCATAGGGTCAAAGTAACTGAGCAAACCTAAATAAATTATAATAGGGTTTTTATTGTTTTGTATTATTTTGTTTATATTTTTAATTAATTCATTATTTATTAATTTCTTGAAAAGTTTTTTCCGTACACTTTTTCTGATATATTTAAAAGGAATAAAAACGGTAGCTAAATTTGCGATGAGTTTTGCATTACTACAAAAAAAATATTTTACCATCTTAACCTAATTTGTAAATTTATGTAAATTTATGTTTAATCTATATAAAAAACTTGTTTATTGATTTTACTATTCTAATGCTTGCTTCTCCATCTCCATAAGGGTTTTGTACTTTGTTTCTTGTTAGAGATTTATCTCTTTCTAAAATATAAGATGATTCATCTAATATTTTCCTATACTCTGCACCTACAAGTTTAGCAACGCCAGCTTCAACTCCTTCACTCCTTTCCGTTGCATATCTTAATACAAGTAAAGGAACTCCAAACGATGGAGCTTCCTCCTGTATTCCACCACTATCTGTAAGTATAAGCTTAGAATTCTTCATTAATGTTACCAATACTGGATAATCTACTGGATCTAAAAGTCTAACATTATTATAAGAGTTCAATGCATTGTGTACATTTTGTCTTACATTTGGGTTAGGATGTACAGGCAATACAAAGGTATGATCTTTAAAAATATTAACTAATTCTGAAATAGCTTTTAAAATATTTTGAAGTCTGTCCCCATGATTTTCTCTTCTATGTACTGTAATTAACACAAGTCTATCATTAATTTCAATTTTGTTACTTCTAAGATCTGACAATGCTTTTTCCATAACATTTTCTGGCAGGGAATTTAATGCATCTATACCAGTATTTCCGGAAACAATTATTTTATCTTCTGCTATATTTTCTTTTATCAAAGTTTCTTTAGCGAATATTGTAGGCGCGAAGTGCAAAGCAGTTATCTTCGATATCATTTCTCGTAAAGCTTCTTCCGGAAAAGGTTCATATAAATCTCCTGAGCGAAGACCAGCTTCTATATGAAATACCGGTACTTTAGCATAAAAACCTGCTAACGCTCCACAAAAAGCAGACATGGTGTCACCTTGAACAAGCACACCATCAAAATTCCTATTTGCTAAAACATCTTTCAGTTTTAATAACAAGTTAGACTGCAGCGCAAACAATGTTTGATCTGTAGTCATAACACTTAGATTAATATCAGCTTTTTGTCCAAAAAAAGATAATGCTTGATTTGAAAGCTCTTTTTGCTGCTCTGTATTGCAAACCACAACATTATATTTTTCTGATCTTAAATTTAAAATTAGTGGCGCAAGTTTTATTGCTTCAGGTCGTGTACCTAAAATAATTAATAAATTTTTATACTTGTTCATACCACCCTTTAATAATCCATAATCTACCCGGTGCTAAATACATTGATGGATTCTTTTGTAAAGTAAACTCTGTATTCTTATTAACATGCAGTCTTAACATTTTATCTTTGATCGATGGGATAAAACAATTATTATGTATTACAATTATTATATTTTTAGCTTCACTTTTTTGTATCTCAGAAAAAAATTTAATACATTCTTTCTTATAATTTAGACCTTCAATTATAGCTTCAACAGTAAAGCTTATACTATTTATATATACAGTTACAGCCGTTACAGCTACTATCATAATAATTCTTAACCTTTCAAGATTAATAGGAATAAATAATAAACATGGCACATACCAAAAATATGGAATATATCGAGCCCACCAGTTATGCGGAACAAATAATGAACATATTGTCAACGATACAATAGGAACTATTATCTCTTTATATGCCTTTTTCTTATCTATAAACAGTGTAAGTACAAATGCACCCAATGCAAATATACAGATCTCAATAAAAAATACTCCAAAACCGCCAATACGCATGTCAAATCCTGCACTTTCATTTTTAAAACCTAATTTTGATGAACTGAATGGCAAAGTTCCTCTTTCCAATAAAAACAAGGTTTTGCAAAAACCTTGTTTGCTATAAAAAATTTCTCCTTTAAACATCTCTGCCGCTATATTGTCTTTACCATATAAAGGATATAAAAAATTACCTTTGTCAAGAAAATTTTTCATATAAGGATTATACCCTAAAAATAACACAGCTACTAATAAAACAATGATTCCTGTTGTAATTAAAACTAAAGCGTTCTTCAATCTCTTATGTACAATATTTATTAATATATATCCTATTATTGGGCACCAACATATAAAGCCTGTAAATTTTAAGTTTATCATAAAAACTGACAATGCTACTACTAAAAACAAATATTTGTACTTTTTCTCTAGCTCAAAATCCATAAGTGCAAATATTTGCAAAATCAAGACTATTCCCATTGTTCCATCAATGTAATATGTAAACATCTGTGCTAAAACAACAGGATTTGCAATGATACTAAAACTTAGACATAATATTACTATTAAATTTTTTTGATATCGGTTTACAATTTTTATTGAATACAGAAATAAAGTAATGATAAATACTAAATGTAATGATTTTCCTGCTTCAATTGTCCCAAAAATACTAGAAATAATAGAGGCATATATCTCAAAAAAATGAGGGAATAAAAAAACATTATGTTCATAAACTATATTAGGTTTCCGCTCATAAAATGGATTCCATCCATCACGTAATGCTATTACAGCTTCTTGATGATATGCTTGCCCATCCCAACTAAAATCATACAGCCCTGCACTTATAAAAGCTGCTCCTATAATAACTATATAACATATTATTAAAGAAATTAGAATATCTTTTCTTTTACTGTCTCTATAAAACAGATATACAGTACCAATAATATGTAGTACTACTGTAATTGTTACAATGAGTATGTCAAAATGAAAAAGTTGCATTAACAAAAATACATTCTTCAGTATATATAAAATAAAAACAAAACTTATAAGCAAAAATGGTACTTCTATCAAATATTCTTTAAAAATTTTTCGTAATTGTTTAATACAACAGTAATCTTTATTGATACATAATAAAAATGCTATACACATAGTTGTTAAAATTAAAATAAACATATTATTTTGACCCCTTGTACACTCAATGGGATAAGCATACGTATCAAAAACTACTGAATCTATAACCTGTTTGACACGTTTATCATATACAACAATATTAAGGCCTCTTCTATTTAAAGAGTAATTATAATCATTACTATTCTTTATTAATGCCTTGTTGCCCTTTCCCCACCCTTCACTAACTATATTAAAACTTGATTTATTAACTATATACTTATACGTTAATGGAGCATCTTGTAAATCTTCATAAACAACTTGTCCTCCATCAATTATCCCTATAAATCCCCATTGAAATTTACCATGCAGGTCACTCTTAAATCCTAATTTAGAAAAACTTTTAGCAAAATATCCAAATTGTAGTGAACACTCATCTGCCGCTGCTATAAAAACTACATAGTTTGCCTTGTTTACTTTATTAAAATATTTATTTATATCTTTTATACATCTCAATGAACTTAAAGTAAAAAAACTCCAACATAACATTACTAACAACAATATTATTATCAATTTTTGTACTTTACCTAGCTTACTGATTTTTTTAATATAAAAAACAATGTTTCTCATTTAACTATCCTTTTAGCTATCAACAAAAATAACCATATATTCTGCAATATATTATTTTTTCTTCATATCATATATACCAAATACAGTTTTAAAAAGTTTATATAAGATATTAAAGTTGCCTTTAATAAAAGAAATTTTTGTAGGAACTTTACCATTACCAGGATATATTCGTGTTACAGGAATTTCTAAAACCTTGTAGCTTAACCGTACAGCTTTTATAGCAAGGTAGTAATGTAGCTCGTATCCTTCAAAAACATCACGAAATAAATTGACATTAGGGTCTTGTAAAAATCTTGAACTATAGGCACGAAAGCCATTAGTTGTATCAGTATAATGATATTTAGCTGCAAAGCTTATTAAAGGTGCATGCACTAATTTCAATCCTAACAACCTAAGTTTTGGAGTATTTACATGACATCCACCTTCTACAAATCTTGAACCTTGTATATAATCTATTTTCTCATCAAGTTTTTTTATAAAATCAGAGATATTTTCAACGCTGTCTTTATTGTTCCCATCCACAACTATAACACCCTCATATCCTTTATTCAAAGCCCATGAAAATGCCATACGCATTTGCGCGCCAAGCTTCCCTTGACCAGTTTTAACAATAAGAGCAGTAACTCCTGAGGATTTTAAAAATTGATGTTCAGTAGAACCATCTGAAGACCCTCCATCAGCAATTATAATATCAGCTCCACAATCTCTCATTCTTAAAAGCTGTAATTTTAATCGTTCTCCCTCATTTATTACAAATACACATACACAATACTTGTTTTTTTTAGGGGAAAATATAAATTCATCGAATGTAGGAACTTGCCTATTAATCATCTTTTGTCGACTCTGACAATACATTTAATCTATCTTCATTTATCATTATTTTGCTTGTTTTTTCAGAACAAATAGAATAAGCTTGACGGTTTTCTAATTCACTTAAAATCCTATTCATATACTCTAACATAACTCCCAATATCACAAACAGCATCATAAAAAAAAACGCTAAAATTATAATGGTTGATGTCCAACCAACTGCAAGATTTGAATTAAATAACTTCATAACAAAAGCACAGAATGCAACTACAAACGAAATGAAACTTATTATAAATCCTAATACACTACAAGCACGCAAAGGTTTCAGCGATGAAAATATCAACAAATTAAATAAACGGAGTAAGGCATATTTATAACTTTTAAAATATCTCGTATTGGATAAAAATTCATATTTATAGTAAGATATATATAATCCTGAGTTACAAATGTTCGTAATAAGAGAACAAGATGAAGATCCTATTTTTAAAATAGTATTTATCGCATTTCTAGATACGCAAATAAGATTCGTAGTATTCGAGCTGATTTTTCCTAAGTTTTTACAAAATTTAGAAATAAATATTCTTCCTATTCTGTAACCAATAGAATTGTGATATTCTGCAATACCAATAACAACATCTGATTTTTTAGCAATTTTTACTATATTTTCTATAACCTCACAAGGGTCAACATTAGGGTCAAAAAAAACTAAATAATCACCTATACTATTACCCATAGCTACCATTTGGAATAAATTATTGTTAAAAGATCCGGAATATTCTAAAAATCTAACACATGGAATCTCATTAAGTATAGTATCTAGTTGTTTGTTGTTTGTTGTTTGTTGTTTGTTGTTTGTTGTTTGTTGTTTGTTGGAGTCTATTAGCAATATTTCATAATCTGAAAATTTCTGCTCTAAATATATTGAAAGTTTTTTTAAATACTGGTATTCATATTGCTTTGTCAATAAACATACTGTTATAAATGCACTATCTTTCATTATATAATCCTTTTTTTATAATCTCTACAACATCATAAACATTGTCTATTTTACCACCCATTATGCAATGAAATCCTTTTATATAATTTTCTTTAAATAAAATAGGACGTGAATCATCACTTTCACTTCTTGGCAAAATAGTTTTGACATCCCATAATGAATTCTTATACTTACATTCACCAAGGATTGGTATATAACGTGAAGCATCTTTAATAATAGTTCTCCAAGCGCTATATCGTTTGTGTTTTAAAAAAAGACTGTCCGAATCAAGATATTCTTCGTTAGAATCATACCATTCATAGTGAGGGGTATACCTAACGTGACTAAATGAATGTATTTTTTCAGGAGGAAAGGGCATTACAGAAAAAAAAGGACCACACATAACAGTTATTCCCAAATTTTTAACCTCATCAGGAACTTCAACAAGGCACATTTCAGTCATTTCATGTTTTAATGGAATAATTTCAAGATTTGAATTTTTAACAACTTTATTTATTTGAGAGTAAGTACAGTTAAAAACATTATCAAATTTTTCTGTATGATCTTGATTGTTACTTGAAAAATCTACAAAAATACCTGACTTCTCACAACCTCTAACTTTTTTTACAATAACACTTGTATAATAATTTACATTAGTTTGATCCAATCTCTTTTTCATGATATTTTTAAGCTTCACAGCATCAAAAGCATATTCTTGTGTATGAAATATTTTCTCAATTAAATATGGGTTCACCAAATTTTGTATACTTTTTGGAGCAGGCTCACACAAGGCTCCTATACGATCACAAAAATATTCGTATTGACTCGCTGTTACTTTACTAAGAACTTTTCCTATCATATAATACTTATTAAATTCTTTACACAGCGTTTCTGGAAACTCTTGACAAAACCTTTTAAAAGATACTCTGGAACGCAAAGCAGTTAATACACTTCTAGGATAATGATACCCATTATGCACTCTAGCCTGGTTGACATAAGATGCCCTTTGCATAAAATCATTCTCTTTTTCAAAAAGAGTAACATAGTGACCTTGTTCTTTGAGAAAAGCAGCAATATACATTCCAAAAAAACCACCGCCAATTACACATATTTTTTGATTCATCTTACTCTCATTGTCATTGTAATAAATTTTTTATAAATTCAATGGAATTAAACAATACTTTTTGATCTGAAGGTTTTTTCATTTCAACAGATACCCATTTATTATACCCTATTTCTTTTAAAGTTCTAAAGGCATCAAAATGATTAACTCTATTTTCTACAACAGGGGCAAGAAGAGGTTCGCTTATATGGTAATGCACAAAATTTTTCGCTTTTTTTATCGTCCCTGCAACATCACTACCACACATGTAAGTTCCTCCTGAATCAAAATGTAATTTTAATCCTGGTTTATTAATTATATCTACTATTCGCATTACATCTGCAACATTTGTAATAAAATCACAATTATATTCTTTCGGATTTGCTTCTAACCCTATACAACATCCAAACTGAAAACAAATATCTGCAAGCTCTGATAATATTTCAACTGATATTTCCTCAGCATCAACATACGAAATATTGTTACGAATTCTATTTTTGGGGGCACCAAAAACAAGAACTTTTGCATCAAATATACTCGCCAAATTTGCAACTTTATTAATATGCTCTCTTAACGCATTCCAACAACACTTGTCAAATAACTGTAGTTCGGGTTTACCAAAAAATATTGATTGAAATGCTGGAACTTTAAAACCAAACCCGTCAAGCATTTTTTTGTAGTCTCTTGCTTTTGTATCAGTAATACCCCAATTATCAAAAATAATAGTAGGCGCTAACTCAATTCCAGAAATATCAAAATTTGCAAGTTTTAATAAAACATCTCTATCGTTTTGTTTATCCCATGCTATATTTGAAACAGCAAGTCTCATTGTGACCTCATGATAAATTCATTAATTTCTTTTAAAATCGTCTTTTTATCATACAAATATCCACTTTTTGCATATTTTGTGCGAAAATCATAGTAAGGAGGATTTAAAGATATCTCGTTTTTAAAATCATATATTTCTGATGCAGCTATAGGCTCTGTAGCAATATTTAAAATTTTAATATTATAAGAAAGAGCAAAATTGATATCCTTCCATAAATTAGCAAGATTGTAAAATTGAAAAATCGCTCGACTGTCTGTAAGATTTATTGCATTAAATTGTAATGTATTAAAAATATCTTTAAGTTCTTTAGAATAACCTTTAACTTTATAAAAACCACTATTAAATTTTTCATAGTAATTAATAAGTTTGGGTTCATTATTAAGTAATTCTTTAAACTTATCTTCCTTTAGCATTGTAGGTATTTTATTTATCAAATCAAAAATAAAATTCTTTTTAATGTTTTTTCCAAATAACCCTGGCAAACGTATTATTAAATAGTCAATACCGCTTCCCTCTATCATTTGTTCTAATTTATAACGGTTTAATCCATAAGCATGTAAATTATTTATATCAATTGCAGTATCTTCATTTACTTCTTTTGGGTTTTTATAAACATCTATAGTAGATATTAAAACAAGTTTTTTTGGCGAGATCTTTTTTATATTTTCATAAGCTGATTGGATAGATATAAAATCTTTTTCTGGTTGAGAATTTGCCAAAAATTTCTCCGCCTTAACACCAGCATAAACAAGTAAATCAGGATTTGTTCCGAATGATTCACTTATATTTTCTGAATTATAAAGCCCTTGAAATTTAAATTGTTCACAAATGTTTGAACCTACAAATCCAGTACAACCTACCAGAGAAATCATATCTTTACTCCATAATAATAAGAATATTAAATTTTAAATATATATTCTTGTAATAATAACTTTTGTTTTCATATCAGCATCATCCCATTAGGATTAAATGCATATGACATTTTATTAGACATTCAGACTTCCCTCTAATTTATTTTGATAAACAAAAAAATCACTTGAATTAAATAAGCGGTTATTAATAACTATGAATATTTGACCTTTTAGGCTCTTTTTCAAAATATAACTTAATTCAGTGACACACTCTACTTGTGTACCTTTTATCTTTTTTTACCTACTTTTTATTTTTATATATTTTCAAAGTCTAATATGTGTTTGAACTTTTTCAGCCATGAGTTCAATCCAATAAAACTATCCATTTTGAGAGCTCAAAGATTTTATAAGATCATTGACAACTTATTTTTTAAAAAATTTAAATACACAAATAGCATTATCAATTTTTATTCTAAAAATAAATTTTAAAATAACTTTAATCCTGTAAAAGTAATCAAAGATCCCATTTTTTCCACTAACTTTTGAACACTTACTTAACTGTGAACCATTTACAATATCAATAATATTATTTGTGCCGGTAATAAAACATATATTGTTTTTCACTAATTTTTAGCTTTACGCATTTCTATAGTATCAATCCAATTTTGATTTCTTAAATACCATTCTATGGTTAATTTAATACCTTCTTCAAAAGTAAGTGATGGTTTCCAACCTAGCTCTGATTGAATTTTGTCATTACAAATTGCATAACGACGGTCATGGCCTAATCTATCCTGAACATACTCAATTGAACTTTCATCTTTTCCCATTGCTTTAAAAATAATACGCGTAATCTCCAAATTACTCTTTTCGTTATGACCACCTATATTATAAATTTCTCCTATTTTGCCTTTATGTAAAACTATATCTATAGCTGAACAATGATCGTAAACATAAAGCCAGTCGCGAATATTTAGACCATCACCGTAAACTGGTACTTTTTTACCTTTTAATAATTGTAATACAAAAAAAGGTATTAGTTTTTCAGGGTATTGATATGGGCCATAATTGTTTGAGCAGCGAGTAATCAAACCAGGAAGTTTGTATGTTTCGAAATATGCACGAACAAGCATATCTGCACTTGCTTTTGATGCAGAATATGGTGAATTTGGAGCAAGGGGAGTTGTTTCGTAAAAATACCCTTGAGGTCCTAGTGTCCCATAAACTTCATCTGTTGAAACTTGTAAATAGCGATCAATCCTAACCTCTTTTGCTGCTTGCAAAAGGTTTAATGTCCCTTTAACGTTTGTATCAATAAAAATTTCTGGACCTGTAATTGAACGGTCGACATGACTTTCCGCAGCAAAATTTACTACTACATCAACTCTTTTAATTAGCTGCTGCACTAGCTCTTTATCACATATATTTCCGTGAACAAACTCGTAGTTAGGATTATTTTCTATATCTTTAAGATTTTCAATATTACCTGCATAGGTAAGTGCATCTAAGTTTAAAATCTTATACTCAGAATATTTGTTTAATATATACCTTATAAAACAGCTACCAATAAAACCTGCTCCACCTGTTACAAGCAGTTTCATATTGATAGCTCCTTCCACTTTTTGTCTTTATCGCTTAAATTTGGCTCAAAATCAATTTTCCAATCTATGTTTAATGTTTTATCATTCCAAATAATCCCACATTCGTGCTCTGGAGAGTATTGCCCACTAACTTTATACATAATTTGCGCTTCTTGTGACGTTACTACAAAACCATGTGCAAATCCTTTTGGAATATAAAGCATGTGTTTATTTTCTTGTGACAGTTCAACAATTACCCAGTTGCCAAAAGTTTTTGACTCTTTTCTTATATCAACAGCAACATCATAAATTTGTCCTTCTAAGCAGCGCACAAGTTTTGCTTGCTCATATGGAGGTTTTTGATAATGAAGACCTCGAAGTACCTGTGCCTTTGATTTTGAATGATTATCTTGATTAAACTCAACATCTACACCTTGTTTTACAAACTCTGACTTTTCATAAGTTTCCAGAAAAAAACCACGATCATCTCCAAAAATTTTTGGTTTAACTAAAACAACTTCCTCTATTTCTAGTTTTTGAAACTCAAATGACATGCTTTTCCCCAAAAATGATCAATTGAAAACTTTACACCATATTACCATTTTTTTGAATTATATTTTTTGTATCAATAATATATAAATCACCTTTTTTTTCCTTATCTACCAATAAATTTATTTCGTTTTCTCCTTCTCTTGTGAAAAAGGGGCTTTTATAAAGCTGTATATTATCGATTTTATTAATTTTTATTATATACTCTACTTCGTACAACGCACTAAAAGCAGGCCACAAACTATAATTAGCTACAAAATCAGTATAATATCCTGGACTAGATAAACCATCATCCCAGTTACTAGAACTATAAATTATCACTTGCACAGGCTTTCCTTTTGGCAGACTATTAAGTTCTTTATATAAAGAGTAGTATTCTATCTTAGATGGTAATACAAATTGTTCTTGTATATGTTTTTGTGTTATTATTACTACCGCCAATAGAAGAGAAGAAAAGATTATACGATGTATCTTGCTTGTATATAAACCAAAAAAGTTCAATAAATTATTTAATCCTATAATTTCTATAACTAAGCACAGCATTGAGATCGCTGAAAAGGTCCTAGCATATATTACACTTTCTTCTACAATAAGATTTTGACTATAAGCCATTATAATCATAAAAATAACAAAACTTCCAACTATTAATCCCTTTTTAACAACAATATAAAAAAATCCAGATGAAAATAGACCCCAACTAAAAATTTTATACACAAAACTTGGAGCTATCGCAAAATTACATACTGCGTATGGCAAAATGTAATCCTTAAACCATAGTATTTTATCGCTAAAATCAGTAGTCAGAGAAGTTCTTTGAGTGCTTAATTGTAAGATTAGAGGAGAGATAAAGCTTATAACAAAAAATGTTAGCAACATACCAAATAGCAGTATTGCCATTATTTGAATTATTTTTTTCTTATCCAATATTTCTTTACCAAAACATAGTTCTAAAAGTAATGGTACTAAAAAACACATCGCTGATATTTGATAGATATTAAAAGAAATTGCTATACACGATAATGCAAATAGTAGCTTAACCACCTTACTACTAAATTTGATTTCACCTTGTGAATTGCGTATTAAATTGTACGATAATAAACTAAAAATTAACGAAGTTGGTACTGCAAACATTGCAGCAAAAGAAACATTAACTACAAAAGAGGGCAAAAATACTGAAAATAACGGGAGAAAAAAAGATGTAGAGTCATCTATAATCGTTTTTTTTCTGATAAAATTATATAGCATACAACAATATATAACAACTGTAACAACAGAAATAAAACGTATAGTACAAATTTCTCCGATTGTATTAAATGGTTTAAACAACAATAACATAAGACCATTAAAAAAACGCCCTATCATAATTTCATGCTTTAATATTGCCGTAATACTTGCTTTCCACTTATTCCAGTCATCTATTATAATGTAGGAACTTGTGAAAACAGGAGAATAACATCCTCCGATAATTAATGCATAAAGAAAGTACTCTTTTTTAAAATTGTTAAATTTTAAATACTTTAGTAACATTTTGCCTCTATAATAACTAATATTGTTTGTTTAAAATTTCTATTAACTTTTTTAGAAAATATAAAATACATACAATCCCTCTTAACCGACTGCTTTGTTTGTCATTTATTTTATTTTTTCAGTACAACATGTGTTTGATATTTTTCAATTTTATACTTCTTGTTTTATAACATAAATGGGTCTTTGTTTAACTTCAATATAGATTTTAGAAATATATTGTCCTAAAACAAAAAAAATAACAGTATTACTAAACAACATCAGACACATTATTAATGTCCAACCATCCACATGATCACCACAAACCCATTTGTAAAAAATCACAAATGAGATAATTATAAAAACTATAGCCATAAAAATTGGAACAGCAACTAGTGGTAGTACTGAACAAGAGATTATGCCATCTAGCGCATATAAAAATAACTGACCCCTCCCCCCCCATTTGCTTTTACCAAATGCTCGCTTTATATTTTTATACTCAAAATATTTTGTTTTAAAACCAATCCATGGGAAAAGTCCCTTTGAAAATCTATTCCTCTCTTTTAAAAGCA
>NZ_JAITJM010000006.1:0-29894 GCF_031278955.1 Candidatus Endomicrobiellum cubanum
CCTTGATTTCTTAACTCATCATCTGTAAATAAAAACACTTTACTCTTATCTTCTATAGAATTCATGAATTCTATTGCTTCTAATCCATCTATAAAATATTTAAATATTAAATCATTCTCATATTCTTTAAATCGGCTTATCCATTTATCATGCATTGTTATGTCAGCATCTAATATCACAACTGTACTGCCTTTAGCTATTTTTACATCTTTTAAAAACCATCTAGGCACTTCTGCTTTTGCAAATTTCAATATAAACTTACTTACCCCCCCCCCCTACTTCCATCTCTTTTACTACCTTTATTACTTGTCCTAACACTATTCCATGTTCATTTATTTTCGTGCTCTCTATTAAAAGTCCTTTATTTATCTTTTCTACCATCTCTTGCGGCATCCCTTCTCCATTGTCTTTTACTATTATTTCTACTTCTTGTCCTTTTACTTTATATGACACATCTACTACGCCTTCTTTTTTCTCTACCGCTTCTCCTGACTTGAGCTTTTGGGTTCCCCCGAAAGGTCAAGTCAGGTATTATCTTCTGCTTTTTCAAAAAATTCCTTCGCTTCTTTACTCCATTTTACTAATCTTTCTGTTGCCATAATTTCCTCTTATCAATAAAAGATATTATTTAAAAATTTGTATGTTTGTTATTAGGGATCTAAAAACTCTTAACGCATACCTTGACTGTACTTTTTTGGGTACTCCTGCGTTAAAAAACTTGTGTTTACCACACATAAACCCTGCGTTTTTGACATGCTTATGCTTTGTCAAATTTATACACATTAAGATTTTTAGACAAGCACTTTGGCCTATGTAATAAGCTTTTCTAGATTCTGAGATCTGAGATTATAGAATTTTGTTTTTTGTGAAGAGTTACAATATAAGCAACGCTTATCTATATGTAGGGGGTACCATAATATTTTGCTATTTATGTATGTGCTGCACCGCCTTTTTTATAGCTGCATCTAATTTTGACATGTCTTTTGCCCCACCCTGTGCAAAGTCAGGCTTACCTCCACCTGAACCATTAATATCTAATGCAAAGGCTTTGGCTATGTTTCCTGCATTTATTCCGGTTTTAACATAGTCAGGCGTAGCAGAAACTATAAATGAAAGTTTATCTTCACACTTTGAAATTATTAACAATACTACTGATTTTATTTTTTCTTTTAAGTCATCTGATACTTTTCTTAACTCTTTTACATCAATGCCATACAGCACAACTGGCAAAAAATTAATTCCATTAACTTTTTTAACTTGGTCTACATAGGAGTTTAACTCGCTTGATATTAATCTATCTTTTAATGAATCAAGCTCCTCTTGCAACTTTTTATAATCTAAAATCTGCTTCTGTATTTTATTTACAAGATCATCTTTAGAAGAACTTAAAATTTCAGTTATTTTTTTTACTATTTTCTCTTCTTCTAAAATATAGTTTTCTGCAGCTGTGCCTACAACAGCTTCTATACGTCTTACACCGTTACCAACAGAAGATTCTGAAACAATTTTAAATATACCAATGTCTCCTGTTCTATTTATGTGGGTACCACCACAAAGCTCCATTGAATAGTTGATATTATCTATTTCGTTTTTTATTGATACTGTTCTTACAATATCACCATACTTCTCACCAAACAAAGCCGTAGCCCCAAAATTACGCGCTTTGTTTATGTCCATGCTTTCAATACATACCTGTGAATTAGCTCTTATTACAGAATTAACTCTCTTCTCTATTTTTATTAAATCTTCCTTACTTATTTGAGAAAAATGAGTAAAATCAAACCGCAAATACTGATCTGTAACTAAAGAGCCTGCTTGTGCGACATGCTGACCGAAAGCTTCTCTTAAAGCTTTGTGAAGAATATGTGTTGCAGTATGGTGCCTTTCTACTTGCTTTCTGCGTTGAACGTCTATTATTGTGGCAACATCGTCACTTATTTTAAGCACACCTTTTATAGCTTTTATCTTGTGCACAAATAGATTGCCAATTGGTTTAATTACATCGTAAACTTCAGCTTCAAAATTATTATTTTCTATTTTTCCAGTATCTGCATTCTGTCCGCCTGAGTGAGCATAAAAAGACGTTTGAGAAAGGATGATTTCTCCATTTTCTCCCTCTTTTAATTCTGTAACTTCTTTGTCATCTTTTATTAAACTTAAAACTTTCCCTTCTGTTACCATATTTTCATAACCAACAAAAATAGTATCATTTGTTTTTTTGTGAAGTATAGAATAAAAAGTTATATCTTTTTCTCCAGAACCACTCCAAGCAACCCTGGACTTATCTTGAGCATTCTTTTGCTCTTCTTTAAAACCCTTTTCGTCAACATCTAAACCCTTTTCGTTTACAATTTCTTTTGTTAAATCGTAAGGAAATCCATACGTATCATAAAGTTTAAAAACATCTTTCCCCTCTATAGTTTTTAACTTTTTAGATTTATAGACATTTATAGTATCAGAAAGTATTTGAGAACCCAATTCTAACGTTTCCAAAAATTTTTCCTCTTCTTTTTGGATAATAGACTTTATATTACTAAATCTAGAAGAAGTCTCTGGATAAGCTGTACCCATAATATCTAAAACTGTTTTAGAAAGTTCATTCAAAAATGGTTTATCATATCCAAAAAGTTTACCTTGTCTTACTGCCCTTCTTAAAATCCTTCTTAAAACATAGCCTCTACCTTCATTTGAAGGCAATATCCCATCTGAAATTAAAAATGCTGCTGCCCTTGCATGATCTGCAATCATTCTCAATTTTGAGATGGTCCCATCTTCTTTCTTTATCTTTAAAATATTTGCAGCCATGTCCATTATTGGAACAAATAAGTCGGTATCAAAAATATTATTTTTGCCGTTTGCTGTTGCAACAATTCTTTCTAACCCCATACCAGTATCTATATTTTTTCTAGGTAAATTTTCTAATGACCCATCTATTTGTCTATCAAATTGCGTAAAGACTAGATTCCATACCTCAAGATACCTATTACAATTACAGCTTGGACCACAAGTTGGTTTGCCACAACTCATATCCAGACCCAAATCTATTAATATTTCTGAACAAGGGCCGCATGGACCTGTATCTCCCATATTCCAAAAATTTGTATCATCATTCATTCTTATAATTCTATTTTCAGGAACAATTTTTTTCCAAATTTCTCTAGCTTCATCATCATCTTTATAAACTGTAATGTATAGCTTACCTTTTGGTAAAGACATATTTTTAGTTAAAAATTCCCATGCCCAGTCAATTGCCTCTTCTTTAAAATAATCGCCAAAAGAAAAGTTGCCAAGCATCTCAAAAAAAGTTAGATGCCTTGTAGTAAATCCCACCTGATCTATATCTGAAGTTCTAAAACATTTTTGACAGCTTGCTGCTCTTGTAAAAGAATCTTTGCTTTGTCCTAAAAAGTGCTGTTTAAACTGGACCATGCCGGCTGAAGTAAAAAGTAAAGTTTTATCCCCAGTAGGGATAAGAGAATCTGAAGGGACTATAGCACAACCGTTTTTTTTGAAAAAATCTAGAAATTCTGCTCTAATTTTTGATGATTGTTTATTGTTCATAGTGATTGTAATTTTACTAAAAATTTTATACCAACTCAAATAAAAAAGTAGATGGTCATAATTATCATGACCATCTACTTTTTTCGCATTAGCAATCGCTGTTATAATCGCCACGTTACCCTATGCTATTTAGTACAACAATAGCGTATATAACTTCAACTACTTTTTATATAGGCCCAGCTACAAATTTATTATAAACAATTTTATTTGAATCTTAACATTTAAATGTGATTTTTTTATAAAATTTTGCAATTTAATAGTAAAAAGTTGCTATGTTTTCTCAGATGGGTATGTCTAAAAACTCTAATCGTGTCTTAAAGCTTCTATAGGGTTTAATAATGAAGCTTTCCTTGCAGGCCATACTCCAAAAATAATTCCAATAAGACAGGAAAAACAAAAAGCAAGCATTATTGAAAATAACGTTATAACAGTATCCCATTGCGCAAATTTACTTATTATAAAAGATACTCCTGCTCCAAAAAGTATTCCAATAATACCACCTGCACAACAAACAAATACTGACTCTATTATAAACTGGAACAATATATCTTTATTATTTGCACCTATAGCTTTTCTTAATCCTATTTCTTTTGTCCTTTCTGAAACAGAAACAAACATTATGTTCATTATTCCTATACCACCCACCAATAAACTTATAAATGCTATTGACCCTAAAAGTAAAGAGAATGCTCTTGCCATAGCAGACATAGCCTCTTGTAAATCTGCCATATTAAGAACTCTTACAGCATCTCTATCACCAGAAGGCATTCTATGTGTAAACAGTAATCTTGTTATAATATCCTCTGATATTTTTGACATATCAGCGTTGTCTTTTACTTGCACATCTAAATAATTTAAAACATTAATACCAAAAACTCTATGGAGCGCTGTATTTAAAGGGATTAAAATTTTATCATCTTCATCTTTCCAACCTTTAGAACCTTTCACAGGCAAAACACCTATAACTTGAAAGTCAATTCTATTAATTTTTATATATTCACCTATAGGATTAAAATCTTTATCTCCATAAATTTCTTTTATTACAGTCTCCCCAAGCAATACAACTTTTTTCCTTTCCATATCTTCTTCTTTTGTAAAAAATCTTCCTCTAGAAGGATAAGAAGATCTTAAATCTACATAGTCAGGAGAAACCCCTTCAAGCCTTGTATTATAGTTGTGACCATTTGCAACAACCTGACCTCTTCCAATACAGTAGCCTGAAATAGCTTGTATACCTTTTACATTCTTTTCTAAATCTTCTATATCTTCCATTTTTAATCTCATCAAAGCGCCGGTTTCTTGAGAAATACCACTCTTTTGGGAAGCGCCAGGACTTACCATCAAAAGATTAGACCCTAAACTTGAAACTTGCTCTTCTACAGATTTTTTTGCCCCTGTGCCAACTGCAAGCATTGCTATTAAGCTTGACACCCCTATCATAACACCTAATATTGATAGGATTGATCTCATTTTATTGCCTTTTAATGACCTATACGCTTGTACAAAATAGTCTTTTATTCTTATTATTGAAAAATTTTTTCTGGTTACTTTTTTTTCTCTTTTAGCTTTTGTTTCTTTTTCCTGTAGGGTGGTTTGAGCATCTGCTACTATTAGTCCATCTTGAACGGTTATTGTTCTTGTTGCATACGCAGTCAGTTCTGGTTCGTGTGTTACCATTACTATTGTTATTCCAGAATTATTTAAATCTTTCAATATTTTTATTATTTCTTTTGTTGATTTTGTGTCTAGATTTCCTGTAGGTTCATCTGCAAAAATTATTAATGGTTTATTTATTAATGCTCTTGCTATTGCTACTCTTTGTTGCTGTCCACCTGATATCTCATTTGGTTTATGGTTTACCCTTTCTGAAAGGCCTACTCTTTCTAATAACTTTAATGCATCTTCATGTACTTTCTCATCTTTTGAATTTGAATACATCACCGGTAAAGCAACATTTTCCAATATTGTTAATTTTGGTAAAAGATTAAACTGTTGAAATACAAATCCTAAATAGTGATTCCTTAAAGCAGCCAATTCTATTTCTGTGTATTTTGATATTTCTATTCCAGCTAATTTATATGACCCTTCTGTAGGTTTATCTAATAAACCTAATATGTTAAGCAATGTAGATTTTCCGCTTCCTGAATGCCCCATTATTGCTACAAACTCGCCCTGGCTTATTTCTAAATTGATCCCATGCAGAACCGGAACATCTAATTTTTCTAAATGATATGTTTTCTTGACGCCTTTTAATTCTATTACTTTCATTTATTTCTCATTAAAGATTTCGTTTTTGCCTTCTTTTGTTGGCGTAAAATAACTACTGTGTCAGTATCATTTAACCCTGAAATAATTTCTGTATATTTACCATCTGTCACACCTGTTGTAACTTCTTTTGTTTCAAATACAAGTTTTTTGCCAGAACCTGTATTTACTATAACAGTTTTTTTACCGTCTTTTTCTGTAATAAAACTATCTGATATAGATTTAGCATTACTTTTTGACTCGGCACTTATAGTTATGGTAGCTGTCATGCCAGATCTAAATACTTTAGGTTTTGATATAGGTTTTATCCTTATTTCGTAAACCGTAACATTGCTTATAATCCTAGACTCATAAGAGATATGTTCTATAACACCCTCAAATAGTTCTTGAGGATAAGCATCTAAATACATACTAAGCTTTTTCCCTATACTTATATACCTTAAATCTGTTTCATCTATCTGTGCATTTATAATTAAATCGTCAGCCATTACTAAAATTCCATCTGAAGCAGTGACTGTTTGGCCTGGTTCTTTTTGTCTATATATAATAAATCCACTCATAGGTGCTACTATTGGTGTAGGCTTATAAATCTCTTGCCATCTTACATATTCTTCATCACTGATTGCTCTTGCTGCGTCTATCATAGCAGCTCTTTCGCTAGAACTCATCCAAATAATTATTTGTCCTTTTTTTATTTCGTCACCTTCATTAACTAAAATCTTTTCTATTCTGCCTGCAAAAGGAGATTTTATTTCTAGTCTATTGCGCGGTGTTACCCAGCCAGTCTCTCTAAATTCAACATACAATTCTCTTGATTGAAGTTTTTCTTGTATTTCTATTTTGTGAACAGAAGGTCTTAAAGTAGCAAAAACAAGTATAGCTACAGATAAAATTCCTAAAATTAAAAATGTCTTTTTCATTTATGTTCCTCTTTATCGCTATCAAAGCCTTTTCCTATAAAATTTAACCATTTTGCTTCCATAATAGATGCATCCTTTTTTGCATCTAATAAATTCTGCTGGGCTGATATATAATCATTTTGTATCGAGTACCAATCATAATAATTACAAAGCCCATTAATATATTTTTTTGTAGAAATTTCTGACTGAAGTTTTGAGGATTCAACATAAAATGCCCTTGTTGCTATAACTTCACAAGCGTCTAATAAGTTATTATAGTTTTCTATTGCTTTAGATTTTAAAAAGTTGATTGTACTTGCAAATTTATAAGAAGCAATTTTCATTTGATTTGATGCTATTTTAACATCTCTATATCTTTTGCTGCCAGTAAAAAGTGGATAAGAAATTGTAAGTCTTGCTGTACTATTTTGTGCTTCTGGAATCCATTTATAATCATTTTTGCCAACACTGCCAAACAAATTTACAGATGGTAACCATTGACTTTTGGTCTTATGATTTATAGATTTATACATCTCAAAACTATATTGCGCATTTAAAAATTCTGGGATTGTTTTTATTAGGACACTGTAGTCCGGCTTTTGCAAAATTTTATCTTTATGCCAAAGGTGATAAATTGATTTTTCAATTATTATGTCGTCACTTCTACCTATAGCATTAAGCAAAGCTGCACTAGCTGTTTGTATATTTCTTTTTGCTTTCTCTAAATTATATTCTGCTAAAGCAACATCAGCATCACATCTTTTTAAAGAACCGATATCAACATTACCAGAATTATATTTAAGCTGTATTAAGTCTCTATTTTCTTTACGTCTTTCTTTTATTTTTTCTAATAAAGAAACTGTTTCATACGCCCACATTAAATTGATATAACAGCAATGAACTTCATATCTAATATCAGAAACCACTCTATTGTAATCAGCTTGAGCAACTTTAAGTTTAGCAGATTTTTCTCTTAGTTCATTATATGACGAAAAACCTTCAAATAAAGATAGGGATCCTTCTATTGCTAACGAATAATCTCTAATTATATTTAAACTTTGTAACTCATTTTTAGTATCAGACACTCTTCCTGAAGCAACTACTTTTGGCAAAAAAGAACTGAATGTACTATAATACTCTTGTTTAGCATTATTTAAGTCTTGCTGAGCTACTTTTAAACGAGGGTTATTTTTTATAGTCTGCTCTTCAACCATAGAAATATCTATTGTCTCAGAGAAAATATAAGGACAAAAAAATAATACTACAACTAATCCAAATAAAATTTTTCGCATAAAATCCCATAAGAATATAATAAATTTACTAATTATGGATTATATCAATTTTTAACAGTTTTTAATACCTAACTTGAGCATTAGGATTCCCCCATTCCTCCTTTTTTATGAGTAATTTTTCCTTTTTTTCGTTAAAAAGGTCAAGTCAGGTTCTATATAAAAATAGATTTCTCTCCTCTCTTGTATCCCTTATTTTTACAAACTTATCACAGGAAAATAGATAGGAAGTTATTAATTTTATCTACTCTCTAGTTTCTGCTAAGTGACTATATAATTATCACTCTTACATAACACCTGTTAAAAAATAATACTTTTGATATTGGAGGACTTTTTAATCACTTCAATGACGTTGAACGCAATTCCTTCATAAATTCTATAACTAAGACATATTCTTCACACTAAAAATATGTTTTATTTTCTGCACTACTAAATTTAAACATGGCCAAATAATATTTGATATTACTTGGCCATGTTTAGTAGTATATATTGGGTTTCTCTAAAAACCTTAGCACATATCTTTTACTGCGCATTTTGCGCACTGTTGCGTCAAAAAATTCACTGCAACTATACGCCTAAGAAAGGTTAGAGAAATCCTTTATTATCTTTTCGGAGACCTTTTATAATGGATAAAATTTTAATACACGGCGGCAATCAATTAAAGGGAGAAGTAAAAATATCAGGTTCAAAAAATTCTACTTTACCTATCTTATTTGCTTCTTTACTTACAGATGAAGCTGTAACAATAAAAAATGTACCGTCTTTAGCAGATGTTGACACAACAATAGGGCTTTTAAATTTTATAGGGAAACTAGCAGTAAAAAAAGGTAGTGTTGTAAAAATTCTATCTAAAGAAAAATATAAGCATATTGCTCCATACGATTTAATAAGAAAAATGAGAGCCAGTATTTTAATAATGGGCCCGTTACTTGCAAGACTTAAAAAAGTTGACGTATCTTTGCCTGGAGGTTGCACAATAGGCTCTAGGCCAATTGACATACATTTAGATGCATTTAAACATCTTGGGGTAGAAATTTCTATAGATGGAGGATATGTAAAAACTTCCGCAAAAAATGGGTTAAAAGGTAATACTATACATTTTAATTTCCCTAGTGTTGGGGCTACAGAAAATGTATTACTTAGCGCAGTTTTAGCAGAAGGAAAAACTACCATTATTAATGCAGCTACCGAGCCTGAAATAGAAGATTTAGCAAACGTTTTAACTAAAATGGGAGCAAGTATCACAGGAGCAGGAACAAAAGAAATAGTTATACATGGAGTAAAAAAGCTAAAAGGATTCTCTCATCCTGTAATTCCTGATAGAATAGAAGCCGCAACTTATATGATCGCAGCTGCAATTACAAAGGGCCAAATTACACTTAAGAATGTTACTCCGAAACATCTTTGTGCTGTAAGTAAAAATCTAAAGAATTGTGGTATGACAATAAACGAAACAAAAGACACAATTTCTATAAAGTGGACAAAATATTTAAATCCTAAAAATATAAAGACTGACGTTTATCCAGGATTTCCTACAGATGTACAAGCTCAATGGATGGCATTAATGTGCCTTGCTAAAGGTAATTCTAAAATAACTGAAACGATTTTTGAAAACAGATTTATGCATGTTCCGGAACTTAAAAGACTTGGAGCAGATATCACAATAAATGAAAAAGAAGTTCTAATAAAAGGTGTAAAAAAATTGTCAGGGGCGCCTGTAATGGTTTCAGATTTAAGAGCAGGTGCAGCTTTAGTTTTGGCTGGACTTGCTGCAGAGGGGCAAACTATCGTTTCAAGGATTTATCATTTAGATAGAGGCTATGATATGCTTGAAAAAAAGTTAAAAAAACTTGGGGCAAACATTAAAAGGATCAAAAACTAAATTTACAAACCCTCTTTAAATTTAATATTTTAGATCTGTTTAAAACCTCTAATTAATTTATATACTGTGAATTTTTTGACAACTCTAGGCAAAACGCAGGACTTCTTTGTGGATTTTAGAAGCATAAAAGAGATTTGATAAAATATGAAGTAAAACCCTATAAAGCATTAACTACGAAATTATTTTCTCGACACTATTTGATAATTAGTATCTGTTTTTACCGGCAATAGGAAAATGGTCTAAATCTGTAAAGTCAGAGCTCAATATGCAAAAAAAGGCCTTAGCAGTAAACCTAAAAACTACTAAAGCCTTTTTTGCTTGTTAACATTATTTCTTTTTACTTTTTTTAGCTGTTTTCTTTACAGCTTTTTTAACCACTTTCTTTGACATTTTTTTTACAGCTTTCTTGCCTGCTTTTTTCTTAATTACTTTTTTTGCAACTTTTTTCTTAGACTTCTTCTTTTTGCCACCTCTACTCATTACTGATCTGGAAATATCTCCATTTTTATCAATAAAGTAAAGATATCCTGCTTCTTTCTTTAAACCAACTTTTACTACTTTTGAAGGCTTCCCACCTTTTTTCCCGCCTCTTGCCATTAAAGCTCTGGAAACATCACCATTTTTGTCGATAAAATAAAGGTATCCGGATTCTCTTTTTACACCAACCTTCTCTACTTTTTCAGCCATTGTACACCTCCTGTAACTGCAAATTTTTATTTTTCTTGTCCGAGCTTAACAGAGACTGTATTTTGAGCAGCAGTATTATCTTTCTTGGTAATAATTTTATCTTTTAACCAACCATCAACTATTTCTTTAGAGAACCTATATTGCCTTCCAATTTTATAAGCTGGAATTTTTTTCATTTTAATAAGACTATATATCTTAGACTTCCCTATACCTAAATATTCTGACACCTCTTTAATATCCATAATTTGTTTATTTTGTATTTCTTCCATTTTTCTCTCTTTTTTATCATTATTTCTTTATTTGCATTAAAATCATATAAATTTTATTATATTTTGTCAATAGCTATTTTTTTATATCAAATTATTATATAGTGAATATCGTTTAGTATTATTTTTTATTAATTAGTACAAACTATATTGTATGCATTTCATTTATATGGGCTAAAATCCTTAAAGCACATAAATGCTGTAAATTTTTTTGACAGGGCAAGGCAAAAAATGCAGAGATACATTTTTCCCCTGACTTGACCGCTTTAACGAAAAAAAGGGGAAATCACTCATAAAAAAGATGAAATGGGGTCCCCCGAAAGGTCAAGTCAGGTGGCGAAAAAGACGCAGCAAGGGTATTCATTAGGACTTTAGGCAGAACCTAATATTCTGTAATTTTAAAAAAAATAATAAAAATTGTAATGTAAGTAAGATATGTAAAGAGATACCATAATATTTTTAAACTCAAGTTTTTGTATTTTTTTCTAAAGATAAATAAAATTAATCTGTGCCCATATTTAAAAATTGTAAATACCCCTAAAGAAACTAAAAAACAACTAAGTAGAATAACAATATAAAAAGTAAAAAAACCTAAGATAAAATTAAAATTGATATTAACCAATTCAAGAAAACTATAAATAAAACTATAAAGAACTATTATCATTATAGTAACTAATATAAAAAACAAGTATTTTTTACTATAAAACACTTTTACTCCAAATTAATAGTTTTTAAGCTTAACATAGCTTCACTATCACCATAGTTTGCTGCATATTTTAAATATTTTAAACCTTTTTCTTTCTCGTTAAGATAATATAAAGACATCCCTAAAATATAGTTTACTTTAGGATTATTAGGATTAATTTTTAGAGCTTCTAATGCCCAATCTTTAGAACTTTTAAACCTATTATCTTGATAGTATATGCCTGCAATTTTTAAATAGCCTGCGATAAATTCTTTATTAACTTCTATAGATTTTTTATACCAAGATAAAGCTTGTGCGAAATCTCTAAGATGAAAATATATATCTCCTATATTGTAATAAGCAATAAAAAAGAGAGGGTCGCTCTCTTTAGCTTTCTGATAATAATCTAAAGCATTTTGATTTAATCCTTCTTGTCTGAATGTATTGCCAATAAGGTTGTAAAAACTAGCTTTGTTAAACTTTTGCGATACCAAAGCCTTATTATAAAATAATCTTACCTCATTATAAAGAGAGCATCTTCTATAACATAAGCCTATAAGCAAATACAATTTTTCAGAATTTGGATTTAAATTAATAGCTTCTTTAAGGTACTGGCAAGCTTGTAAAAAAAGTTTTCTATTATTTGTATTACAAGCCTTAGTATAGAGAATATTGGCTAAAGCATAATAATTTTCAAAATCAAAAGGATCAAGCTCAACGACAAGTTTAAAATATTTTATTGCTAAATCGTAATTTTCTAATTTAAGCAAAGATTGCGCATAATCCTTATATACCTCTATATCTAATGTCTTTAATTTTATAGCTTTATCAAAATATCTAACTGCAAAAAAATATTTTTCATCAAAAAAATAATAATTTGCCCTCTCTAATATATAATCTTTGGAGTAATAAAAAATCCTAAAAAAGTACAATCCAGTAGCTAAACTTAAAAAAAACAATGTAAATATTATGCTGTTTTTTAAATTAGTGTCTGCTCTCTTTTTTAACATTTAATTTATACTTACTCCTATTTTTGCAGTATCCATATTTTTAAAGCCTTCTTTTCGTAAAGCTTTTATAATGTCCTGGGAATGCTGTTTAGTTGAATGAATAATATAAATCTTAGTGTTTTTATTTTGGTTTAACAGCCATTTTTGTAACATATCAAAATCTGCATGGTCAGAAAAAACGTCATATTGTTTTATACTTGCAATGCTTTTTGACCCATTGTGTAATTTTTTACCTTTAAGAGCAAGTCCTGCGTTACTTAAAGGACTAACATAACTTACTAACATTACAAAAACATTCTTATTGGATAGCATTGTAGGCGTAAGTTGAAAAGATTTTCCTTTATCTAAATCTCCGCTTGATGAAAATAATATCATCTGCTTGGTATAATTTCTTATCATTTGAAGTCTTGCTTCTTTTGGCAAAATTGAGCCTTTTTGATAAATATCTTTTAAAAACCAATCCTTTTGACTTTCTACATTAGACAATTCTTTTTGATATAAAGAAGTAATTGAATTTGCACTTGGAGATACAGAATAAATTGGCAGTTGTTGTGAAAGTAATCCTTCTTCCTGCATTAATTTTAATTCGTATAAAACTTTTTGGGTCCTATTAAGTGATAACGCTGGAATCCATACAATTTTGTTTTTAGAAATAGCTTTAACTAAGTCTTTTCTGAAAAATTTGTATTGCTTAATAGAATTTTTTCTATTAGAACCATAAGTTGCTTCCATAAAAATTAAGTCTGACTTTTCTGGAATATCAAACATTCCATTAAATCTAGAATGCCCGCTGCCTAAATCTCCAGAAAATAAAATTCTTTTACTCTTCAAATTAAACATCAAACTCGCAGAACCTGGTATATGCCCAGCATTTATAAATTTTACTGTTAAATTTTCAGATAAATTATTTTCTAGGTTATAGTCTACAGTAATAAAATGTTTTTCTATCTCTTTAGTTTCTAAATCACAACAATTCTTACATAATAAAAACTTCAGACCCTCTTGTTTTCCCAAATCATCTAAATAAGTTAATTCTTTTGAATACTCCAAAGATTTAATATTTTCTTTACATTCTGGTCGCCAATGAGCGATCACAAAACTTTTTTTATGTTTAGATCTCTCTTTTTGACTTAAAGACCAAAACCAGTTTCTTTTTATTAAATCAAAACCATTCCTGTCTTTAAAAAGCTCTAAAGCTATTTCTTTTGTGGCATTTGTAGAATAAATTTTACCAACAAAACCACTACTTATCAGAAGAGGAATTTTACCACTATGATCTAAATGAGCATGGGTTAAACAAAGAGCATTGGCTTTAAGAAGTTTAGGTTCTATAATCCTATTTTTATTTTCTGTATCTTCCAAATCTTCATCCATAAAAATACCACAATCAACAATAATGCTAAAATTCTCATCCTCTAAAAGAAAACAACTTCCAGAAACTGTTTCTGCTGCACCATAAGGAGTAACAGAAACGGCTGCGTAAATAATCTTTAAAAAAAATATTAAGCTAAGAAATATTGAAACTAATTTTTTCATTTATCAAATACTAGTTGTTCTTGTGTGTTGTTTGAAATGTAAATACAAATTCTGTGCCCTCATTTTCTTGGCTATACACACAAATATTTCCTTTCATTTCTTCAACAGTTTTTATTATATGTTCTAAACCAATACCATGACCATTCTCTTTTCTAGGTTCTATTCTCACTTTATTCATGATCTTATGTACCATTTCTTTTGGCATACCTTTCCCATTATCTTTTATTTTTACCTCAACATTATCTTCTATAACTTTATATGAAACGCTAATTTCTCCAGATTTATTTTCTTCTATCGCCTCAATAGCATTGTTTATTACATTGGAAAGCATCCTTGAAAAATTTGCCTTGCTTCCTTTAATAAATGCTTTTTTATTATTTTGCACATAGTTAAAGTTTATATTTCGTTGTTTAAATTGACGTTGTTTATGTGAAACTATATGCTGTAAATATTCGTGCAAGTAAATAATCTCTTCCTTTTCAGCTGTGCAGGTAATTTTTGTATTCTTAATACAGTATTTATCTAGTAATCCTTTTGTTATACCTTCTATCCCTTCTATAGATAGCTCTAATATTTCTTTTTCATCTTCAGAGAGTTTTTTTGTGATTAGTTGGTCCAATATTTTTAAAGAAGTGACAAGTGACTTTATATCATGTATTACATATTTTGCAAAAGTATGCAATTGCTGTTCTACTTTTAACTCATATTCCAATTCTTGTATCTTTTTTTTATCCGTAATATCAATAGACAATCCCATAATACCATGAATTTCATCATTTATATTAAGCGGCGCTTTAACAGACAAATAGTATTTACCCTTAGGACCTTTCTCTTCCACTACAATCTGTTTTTTTTGTTTCATAACATTTTGAGAACTTAACCATGCCCTTGGATCTATTTCATTTGCTTGACTGTCGCCAACAACTTGAGCTAATTTATTATTTTTATATATGTATTTCCCACTTTTATCTATTATAAAAAAATTCGCATTTAAAGTATTTAATAAAAAAGGTAAAACTTTTTTTTCAAGATCAACATCTCCTATTTTTATATCACTAATACTATTTCTTTTTCTAGAAAAGCTAGAAAGTTTATATGTAAGATGCGTTATATTTAACTTATACTTTTCAATTAAAAATCTAATAGAACTACAAAATGCCATAGGATAAGCTATAACAGCATTCTTTAAAACAGCACAAAGATGAGCACCTTCTTCTAGTATAAAATTTCTACATTGTTCAAATGAACAATTGCCTTTAAGGGCAGCTATTGAAGCGTTTTCATTAGTAAGTTCTCTATAGCTTTTATCGTAAGTATAATCTTGAAGGATTTGTTTATACCATTGATAAAATAGCTCGCTTTTTATTTCATTTGCCCAAGATTTTACTTCTGTGTCTACTTCTAACTTACTAAGAGCTCCCTTATTACTTTGCTGCCAAGGAGTTTGAAGTTTTTGATCTTGATAAACAGCAAATTCAGGAACACAGTGTCTATATAAGTATGTAGTATCTGTTATAAATAATTTTTTGATTTTATATTTTTGACTATTTATGGAATTTACCAAATCTTCAAACCCATATCCAGTCTGACTAACAGAACCAACAGATATCAAAACATTCAAAAAAACACTACGCCCCCCCCCCCCTTTCTTTTTCCAGAAATCCAAACCTTCTTTAGTCCATTTCACCAGTCTCTGCGCTAACACGAAATCCACCTCCCTATCAAAATTTATAATTTTTTGATTGTTATTATTTATTAAGGGTTTTAGAAAACACCCTATTCTTTTAAATAATGCTTTCTTACATTTTTTCTAGAATAGAAACACCTAAAAGATTGAGCCCGTTGTGTATTATTACTATTACACTTTCAACAAGCTTTAAACGAGCAGACGAAAGATTCGAATCATTAGTTAAGACGCGACATTTTTCATAAAATGTGTGATATTTATCTGCAAGGTCTATTAAGTATGTAGTAAAACAATGTGGACTCATCAATTTTTCAGATAAAAAAAGTGTATCACAAAATGTAGAAAGCTGTTTTATTAAATCTCTCTCTTCTTTTGTATTAAGTAACGTTAAATCTATTTTATTGATATCTTCAATAATATCTTTTCTATTTTTGCTTTCTTTAATAATAGAACTACATCTAGCATTTACATACTGAACATAAAAAACAGGATTTTCGCTAGATTGTTTTTTTGCAATCTCTAAGTCAAATTCTAATGGAGAATCTGGAGATCTAAGTAAAAAGAAAAATCTGCAAGCATCTTTTCCAACTTCATCTACAACTTCTTTTAAAGTTACAAATTCTCCTGTACGTGTCGACATAGTAACAGGCTCGCCGTTTCTTAGCAAAGAAACTAGTTGGTGCAAAATTATGTTTAAGTTATCTTTATTAAAACCTAACATTTGGATACAGGCTTTGATTCTTGCTACATACCCATGGTGGTCTGCACCCCAAAGGTTTATAAGTCTAGAAAAACCTCTTTCAAATTTATTCTTATGATAAGCAACATCTGAAGCAAGGTATGTATATCTCCCATCACTTCTTTTTAAAACCCTATCTTTATCATCGCCAAACTTGGTTGAAGCAAGCCACAACGCGTTATCTTTTATATATGCATTACCTTTTGAAAGAAAATATTCGCAAGACTTATCCACTTGAGTCTGTCCCCTATCATCTTTAACAGATGCTATAGTCTCTTCTGAAAACCAATTATCAAACTCTACTGCAAAATCTTCTAAATCATTCTTTATAGTTTTTAAAATATCTTTTACTGATTCAGTTTTAAAATCTATATCTTCAATATTTCTGTCTTCTGAAATTAAACGTTTAGCTATTTCAGTAATATAACTTCCTTGATAGTATCCTTCTGGAAGCTCAATTTGTTCACCTTTAAGTTGCCTGTATCTGATTTCTGTAGATTTTGCCAAAACAAGCATTTGATTGCCAACATCATTTAAGTAATACTCTTTTGTTACATTGTACCCCAAGTGTTTTAAAATTCTAGAAAGAGAATCTCCTATAGCAGCTCCTCTTCCATGCCCAATATGTAAAGGACCAGTTGGATTTGCTGAAACAAATTCAACCATAACTTTTTTATTATTATTTAGAACTTTTCCGTATTTTTCTTTTTCAGTAAGAATACTAATGAGTTCTTTATATAGAACACTGTTTTTCATGTGCAAATTTATAAACCCAGCTCCGGCAATCTCTGCCTTTTCTACTATGTCAGACATTTTATTAAGAATTTCGTTTATCAACTCTTGAGCTACTAGTCTCGGATTGATTTTAGTTTTTTTGGCTATGAGCATCGCAGCATTAGTCGCAAAATCAGCATTGATGTTTTTAGGAGGAGTTTCTATACTAAATTTTAGGCTTTCATCTATATTTTTATTTAACAAATAGCTGTTAACCAAACTGTTTAACTTTTTTGTTATATCTTGCTTTATCATTGCCAAGCCTCATACTTTATTTTTTCTGGCTGCCACCTGTCTTTTGGAAGACTATCATTATTATCTTGAGCCTTACCAACTACAACAAGAGAAAAAGGCTTTATGTTTTCTGGTAAATTAAATAGCTTTGATATGGCATTTGACCTCTCTTCATTTGAATATACTCCACACCAAACAGAACCATAACCTCTTGCTGTAGCAGCAAGAAGAATATTTTGAGTTGATGCAGCACAGTCTTGAGGTAAATACTCACCATAAGATAAAGATTTGTCCCCTACAACTAAAATCGCAAGCGGCGCATTTAATATCATTTGTGCTGCTTGATGAACAGCTGCAATTTTTCTATACATTTCCTTATCTTTTATAACTATAAAAGAATAGCATCTTGTGTTTCTTGCCGTAGGAGCAGACATTGCTGCACGCAAAATATATTCTAAATCTTCTTGTTTTACATCTTCGTTTGTATATTTACGAACACTCTTTCTTGAAAGCAAAATATCCATTGTACCCCCTCCCCTTTTTACTAATAAATATTATATCAATTTTTCTTATAGCTCACCAAAAGATATGTTATAATTATAAAAATGAAAGAACTATTAACTAAAAATTTAAATCACCCTCAACAAGAAGCTGTACTTTGCACCCAGGGACCTCTTATAATCTTTGCAGGAGCAGGAACGGGCAAAACCAGAGTTATAACTCACAGGATTGCTTATTTAATCTCTCTAGGAGTTAAACCATGGTCTATACTTGCTGTTACTTTTACTAACAAAGCTGCATTAGAAATGAAACAACGTATAATAGACTTAGTACAGGAGCAAGGTCACAATGTGTGGATATCTACATTTCACTCTTTTTGCGCTTATTTCTTAAGAGTCGAAGCAAAAAACATAGAACTCGCACTAGATTTTTTAATATACGATTTTACAGACCAAAAAAACGTAATTAAAGACTGCTTAAAAGAATTAAATATAGACGAAAAAAAATTTAAAATATCTACAATTATAGATAAAATAAGTCGTGCAAAAGATGATTTAAAATCTCCTTCAGATATGGCGTATGAAGCAGAAAAAAATGATGACCTTAACAAAGCTATAATATCAAAAATATATCACCTTTATCAAAAAAAACTAGACATGGCCCAAGCTTTAGATTTTGGGGATTTAATAATGCGTACAGTTCTAGCTTTACAGCATTACCCTGCAATACTTGAAAAATATCAATTAAAATACGAATATATCCTGATTGACGAATATCAAGACACAAATCATGCTCAATATGTTCTTGTAAAATTACTTTCTCAAAAACACAAAAATTTATGTGTTTGTGGAGATGATGATCAATCAGTTTACTCTTGGAGAGGAGCTGATATAAAAAATATTTTAGATTTTCAAAAAGATTATCCTAATACAAAAACGATTAAATTAGAACAAAACTACAGATCTACCCCTAAAATTTTAGAAGCTGCTTGGAAAGTTGTAAAAAATAACAATAATAGGGTTCCCAAACAGTTGTGGACACAAAATCCTGATGAGGGATGTGTATCTACTATAAGAGCTCTCAATGAAAATGACGAATCTGAACGAGTTGTAAGCCTTATTGCAGAAAAAGTAGCACAAAAACAATATAATTTTTCAGATTTTGCAGTGTTTTACAGAACAAATGCACAATCTCGTACATTTGAAGACGCTTTTAGGAGAAACAGTATACCTTATGCTGTTATAGGCACATTGCGATTTTATGATAGAGCAGAAATTAAAGATATTATGGCTTATTTAAAACTTATACATAATACAAATGACAATATAAGCTTTAAAAGGATAATAAATGTTCCAAGGAGAGGAATTGGGAAAAATTCTCTAGAAGCTCTTGAAAAATATGCTTTATTAAAAGGAATTTCTATTTGGGACGCTATTTTATCAGCAAAAGACGCAGGAATTGGGAAAAATGCAATCAACGCATTAAACTCTTTTTATCAATTTATTAAAACTTTTATTAATTTAAAAGATACTGTTTCTGTAAAAGAAATAGCTAAAAAAATAATTGTTCTTTCAGGCTATCTTAAAGGACTTGAAGATGAGAAGTCTCCAGAATCTAAAACGAAAATAGAAAATATACAAGAATTGATTTCGGCAATAACAGATTTTGAAAATCGATCTCCTGACAAAACTTTATCAGGCTACTTAACACAAATTGCATTGGTAAGCGATATAGATAATTTAGACAATTCCAATGGTAAAGTTACTTTGATGACTTTACATTTAGCAAAGGGGCTAGAATTTAATAATGTGTTTTTATGTGGGCTTGAAGAGGGACTTTTCCCAATAGGAGAGTCTGTTTACACCCTTGAAAATTTGTCAGAAGAAAGAAGGCTTATGTATGTAGGCATGACAAGAGCAAGAAAACATTTATATCTTTGCTGGTCAACAGAAAGGACCATTTTTGGTAAAACTAAATGGAATATGCCTTCTAGATTTATAGCAGAAGCTGGTTTTAAAGAAGAATTTATAAAAAGAGATTTTGTGCCTACACATTTTAACAAATCAAGATGGAATAATAAAACACAAATCATGCCCATAATAGAATATCGAAACAGTGGAAGCTATCACTATACCTCGCCTGGAGATGATCTACCAAATCATAAGCCCCTTTACGGAACTAAAAAAGATAATAATTTTTATAAAATAGGAACTAAAGTTTCACATCCTGTTTTTGGTAATGGGAAAATTATAGATAAAATTGGCGTGGATAACGATTTAAAACTTGTAATACTATTTGACTCTGGCAAATGGAAAAAACTACTAGCAAAAGTAACAAATATTACTATACTTGAATAAACAAAGAGTGTCTTTAAAACCCTTACTGTCCCATTTTTGCACTGTGGCGTTAAAAAACTTGTACTTATCACACATAAACACTGCGGGTTTGCCTTGCGATGCCAAAAAATTCATGATAATTACGCATTATGAGGTTTATAAACTAATTTTTAAAACCTAAGCATTTGATTGAGTTGTTGTTTCTTCTCTTAAATCTTGAACATCACTTTGAACATAACTTTTTTCTTCATCTACAAGTTTATTTTCATCTTCTATCATTTGTTCTGGAGAGGTATCGTTATATTCTACTCGTATACTTCTTTTGTTTTCTAACATACTGGAAACTTTTTTCGGGGCTTTAAATATTGAACTTACTACAAGGATTATTACTACAATCAAAAGAATCACTATTAAATACAATTTGTGTTTATCTTGCATTTTTCCTCCAGATTATAGTGTAATTGTATAAAATTATTAAAATGTTATACAATGGGTAAATCGACTAAACAATCCGGGTATATATTTATAATCTAAAATATATTGTTAAAGCTAACTGGTTAAAATAATAAAATGGATTTTAAAACTTTTTTTGGAACTGACGCAGGAAGTATAAAAAAAATTGCATAATATGCCAGGCCTTTGATATTTCACTTTTCTCTAAAAAAGTTTCAAACGGTCTTTTTGTTAAATCTACAACCACAAAATCTGCAACAATTATAGCACTAAAAAATAATTTCCTTGCAGGTGATACTATTTTACGTTTAAAAGATTCTCCTTGCGAAAATATTTTTGTTTTCGGCAGTTGTGGTGGATATAGCCAAGTCACTTATGGAGATTTAGTTATAATAGATACAGCTTATAATTTAGAAAGTTTTTCTGATATGTTAAATTTTAAAAAACAAGTAAAGTATTATCGGTCATCTGCAGACTTATTGTATTTCTTTCATAAAAAAAATATATATGAACAGTTAACATTAACTAACAGTGCTTGTGTTAGTTCTTTATACTTAGAACCAAAATTTTTAGACTGGTTTAGTAAAAGAGAAATCTATGCTATAGATATGGAATCTTCAATAATTTTATCAGCATCTAATAGTATAAAACGTAAAGCAATCTGTTTAATGTATGTTTCAGACATTGTGGCACCAAACACTGCTATGTTTTTACAAGAAGAAAAATCTATAAAACAAAAAGTATCTAATTCCAGAAAAAATTTAACAGAAATGATCTTAAGGTTTTGTAATGAACAATAAGTACAATCTTTCTAAACACTTTTAAATATATATCCTGTTTTTTACCTACATGTACTGCATTATCTCTTTTTCAACTTCTCAAATGTTTGTACACCAATTGTACCTTATATTTGCCTCTAACAAGCCTTTCCTAATTATGGGGAAATAGAGAATTATTCTTACACTTGGAATTCATCTAACTTTGCTGACTCTTCTAATAATTCTCTTGTTATTCATTCTACTGTGTCAGGTCGCTACATCTTCGGCTCTGTTATTTCCCTTTTGCTACTTCTCCTGTTTTATATGACCAATCCAATGTCCCTATTAAGGATTCTTTTGATTTTACAGTATTTGATTTTCTACTCATCCTCTATTTATATTAACCAAGACCGTCAATTATATCTTTTCTCGGGATTGGTTTCTGTTCTTATGGCTTTTTCTTTCAGGAGGTAAGGGATATATTTTTGAATTTTATTAGATTTAGATTCTGCTTATTCCTAACTACTTCTTTTGGTTTATCTTATTTATATTTGGGCCTGGTAGGACTTGAACCTACGACCATTCGATTATGAGTCGAGTGCTCTTACCAACTGAGCTACAGGCCCTCTTAAACATTTTGGGCGGAGAGGGACTTGAACCCTCACGGCTCTTGCGAGCCTCAGGATTTTAAGTCCTGTGCGTCTGCCTGTTCCGCCATCCGCCCCTTCTTCCTACTTCTCCTTTATTTATATATCATACCATATTTTAAAACTTATATTTTTATCTATCTATTTGTTCTTTAAAATCCATCCTTTAAATCTATTTAAAAATTCTACTACTCTCTCCCTCCCTTTTTCTTCTATCTCTCCATTTTTGTCAACTTTCTCTAAAAAATTAAAACAAACTTCTGGCCTGTACATCACTCTCATTTCTAAAAAAGATACTGTCTCTTTTAATTGCATCTGCGCACTAATCGCTCCTGTTGTCCCCACACTAGCTCCCACTACACATGCAGCCTTATCCCTCCATACACTTTTACACTCTGGCCTAGAACCCCAATCTATTGCATTTTTTAACACCCCAGGTATTGCCCTGTTGTATTCTGGCGTTATAAATATTATCCCTTCTACCTTTTCTATTCCTCTTTTAAATTCTCTAACTCCTTCCGGCTCTTTCTCCTCTAAATCTTGTGAAAAAAATGGCAATTGAGAAATATCAAAAGTATCAAACTCAAATTCACTAGGGGCAAGTGGCTTAATAAGCTCAAAAAATTTTTTATTTATTGACTCTTTAGAAATACCACCAATAATTACAAATATTTTCATATAGCAGCTCCTGTTACACATAGTAAATTTAAATAATTAGAATTATTAGGTCTGTTAAAAACCTTAACTCATATACTTAATACGCCCTTTTGGCCCTCCTGCGTTAAGAAATTTACAGCAATCATATTCATTAGGACACGTCATAAAATATTTTTTAACTATTGGCTTGCCTACTTCAATTTGGTTTTTCTAGACTATTAGTGTCTATTTTTGAATCTACTTTAGATATTTCATCTGCGTAATTCATTTGAAGATTAGAAATCATAGAAACCAACATTTCTTCTTCTTTTTTTGTTAAATTATTTCTTGTCTTGTCACGTAACATCAACAACATATCTATTGTAAATTGAGCACCTTTTAAATCTTTTTCAACTTTTCCATTTGTAGGGTTTTGTATTTTGCCAAGCTGGCACCACGCAGAAGAAGCAAACATAGTTACGACATTAAAAAAATGTGGGTTCACTTCCTGATTATTTTGTTCTAACATTTTGCACTCCCTAAATATATATTATCTATTTTTTAAAAAATTTATTTATAACAATATTAATTCTTCTAATAACTTCATTTTTGCCCATAAGTTCCATCATATGAAACAAACTAGGACCTTGTGTTCTTCCAGAAATAGCAACTCTTAAAGGATGAAACACTTGCCCTGTCTTTATCTCTTTGTCTTTTGCTAAATCCCTGGCGTATTGTTCTAAAGCATTAGCAGAAAAATCCTCTTTTTCTAACAGTCTATTCGCACTTTCAACTAAAACCATTTCTGCTGACACTTTTGACTTTTCATTAAGAAGTGTCTTCATAACAGCATCTTCTTTATAGTCCACTTCTTTTACAAAAAAGAAATCTAAAAGTGACGGAATTTCTTTTAATAGTTTTATTTTATCATGTTCTAAAGCTATTGCTTGTTTTAATAAATTTTCATCCCAGTCAGATATTAAAGTCTCATTATTAGTGTATTTTAACCAGTCAACAAATAAATAATATATCTCTTGTGGAGTCTTTGAACGAATTTTTTCTCCATTAAGCCATAATAATTTTGCTGGATCAAAAGTAGATGGACTTACTCCACACCTTTCTAAAGAAAATTTTTCTATAAGCTCTTCTATTGTAAAAATTTGTTGACTATCTTGAGTAGACCATCCTAAAAGTGCAAGATAATTTATTAAAGCTTCTGGCAAATAACCTTCTTTTCTATATTCTAACACTGAAGTATGACCATGCCTTTTAGAGAGTCTTGCTCCATCTGGACCCAAAATCATAGATAAATGAGCAAAACGAGGCATAGGCCAGTCCAATGCAGTATATAATTGCATCTGTTTAGGTGTATTAGAAATATGGTCATCTCCTCTTAATACATGGGTTATCTTCATAAGATAATCATCAATAACACAAGCAAAATTATATGTTGGCACTCCGTTTGCTTTCATGATTACAAAATCATCAAGCAAAAAATTATCAAACTCTACCCTGCCTCTTATCAAATCATCTAAAATAGTAGTCCCGGATTGTGGCATCTTAAATCTTACAACAGCAGTTCTACCATCAACTTCTCTTTGTTTTCTCTGTTCACAAGTTAAATGTCTACACGTTCCATCATATTTAGGAGGAAGATTACTATTTTGAGCTGCTTTACGCATAGCATCAACTTCTTCTGCAGTACAATAGCAAGGGTAAGCTAACTCTTTGTTTAACAGCGCATCTACATATTTTCTATATATATGTTTCTCTTTACGTTCCATCTGGTAGTATGGAGCGTATTCTGCAATTTCATTGCCAGGACCTTCATCCCAACCTAATCTTAGCCACTTCATAGCATTTAAAATAACTTCTACAGATTCTTTTGTGGAACGAGTTTCATCTGTATCTTCTATCCTTAAAATAAATTTCCCATTTTTATTTTTGCTATACAGATAATTAAATAAAGCTGTACGTACACCACCGATATGCAAATCGCCTGTAGGAGACGGAGCAAATCTTACTCTCACATTGTCCATTTTATTTCCTTTAACACAAAACACTAGGACTTTTAGCAAATCCCACTGTCATTCTTTATGTTCAATAAATTTCTTCTCTAAAAAATCTGGCACATACTCTTCAAGTATAGGAAATTTAGATTTCATTACCGTTGAGATATATGTATACACTCCATGATTTTGCTTTTCTAATCCAGAGGTTCCAGAAATTATAATTGGTATAATAATATTTACTGAAACTATAAGCCAAACCAAAACACTTAATATTAATCCACATAATCTATCTAAAATATTAAGATAAAAAAATCTAATTAGTCTAAAGACTATTCCACCAATTACAATAATAAAAAGTGCTACTATTATAAAAATATAATAAAAATTAAGACCCTCTTGATAAAGATATTTGGAAGCAGCTACAATAGAACAAAAACCTGCAAGAACTGCAAAGCATGACCTCACAAGGCCAACTTGCCAACCAAGCCATGCAATTAAGATTAAACTAATTACTAAAAAAATATCTATTATCAATTTTAGTCCCAATACTTATGAATCTATTTAAAACCCTTTATAAGATTTTGACGTCTGATTTTACAAAAATTACTTTCAAATTGTCAAAATAACAAAAATCTGGTAAAATTGGCACTATTATGAAAAAAATATTAAATAAAGTGTTTATTATAACAATCACCGTCCTACTTATATTTTTCATTTATTCAATATTAAAAAATAAAATTTTGAACCAGTCAGTCAAACTAGAAAAAAAAACTGATCCGCCTATTGAAATTGAAAAGATAACAATACAAAAAGGAGATGTTTTACAATTAACATTAAACAAAACAAAACTTTCAACAGAAGATTCTATCACAATAATTAAAGAACTACAAAAACTAACAAACATAGGCCACTGCATGCCTGGCGACTTTTACGAAATCACTTATGATAAAAATGTATCAACATGGACAGAATTTTGTTATTATCCTCATAAAAGCTTTTACTATTCTATAATTAAATCTTCCGACAAGCAAATACAAACACAAAAAAAAGAATTAGAAATTTCTAAAACCGAATATAAGTTTGAGGGAACTATAGATTCTTCTTTATGGGATGCAATGACTTCTAAAAATATACCAGCTAACATAATTTTATATTTTGCAGACATATTTGCCTGGCAAATAGACTTTCTCACAGATACAAAACAAGGAGACATTTTTAAAATAATATATGAAATTGAATATATAGAAAAGACAGACAGAAATTTATCTTCAAAAATTATCGCTGCACAATATAAAACATCTTCCAAGACATACGATGCTTTTTACTTCAAAACGAACAAAGGCATCGAAGGATATTTTGACAAAGATGGCAAATCTTTAAGAAGTGCTTTTTTAAAAGCTCCTTTACAATTTAGGAGAATAAGTTCATATTTCTCAACAAACAGGGTACATCCTATACTAAAGTATGCTAGACCTCATTTAGGAATAGACTATGCTGCTCCACAAGGAACACCAGTTTCTTCTATTGGTGATGGTACTGTACTAAAAGCACAATATAGTGGTGATTTTGGAAATTTAATAGTTATAAAACACAACAATGGGTATGAAACCTACTATGGACATCTTTCAAAATATGCTAAAGGAATAAAAAAAGGTGCTAAAGTAAAACAAGGAGAGGTAATAGGATATGTCGGTATGACAGGACTTGCAACAGGGCCACATCTTGATTTTAGAATAAAACTTAATGGAAAATTCTTTAATTTTCTAAAAATGAAGCAACCTCCAACTAACACACTAATAGGAGAAGATAAAATAGATTTTAAAAACTACATACAAAATTTAATAGACCGGCTTCAGAACAATTTGTAAATTAACATTCCTATCTTACCATATTAACTTCAAAAGGATTAGTAGAAATAATACTTTCTTTAGACTTACTAGATTGATTTAAAA
This sequence comes from Candidatus Endomicrobiellum cubanum, assembly GCF_031278955.1. Lineage (NCBI taxonomy): Bacteria > Pseudomonadati > Elusimicrobiota > Endomicrobiia > Endomicrobiales > Endomicrobiaceae > Candidatus Endomicrobiellum > Candidatus Endomicrobiellum cubanum. Next base: position 26,810 of record NZ_JAITJM010000006.1, read on the forward strand.
AGTCAACAATATGTTTATTATTTTCTTTTTCTGCAACAGCAATAGCTTGATATCCCCATTTAGATGGGTTTCCTCTAATATATTTCTGAGAAATACAAACTATATTATTTTTAACATCGATGTTATTTATAACTTCAGATGCTCCATTTGGTGAATATTTGTATAGAATTGCCCTATCTCTATAGACTCTTAAAGCATATTCCCATCCTAAATTATTACTAAAAAAACCTGATACTCCTGGAATAAACGAAACTGAGCCTGCACCTTGTATATTATTTAAATCTATATAAAAATCTACAAAAGAAATCTTATTCCAAACTAAAGAATCAAAAATAAAATTTATTTCAATGTTTTCATTTTTAGATAAAATTTTAATATTTTTTAAAAGCCCTTCATTTTTAATAAAAACACCATTTGGTATTGGTTCTACCTGAGTTTGCCCACTAAATACATATCCACTTTTTTGGCTATGTTCTACTGGTTCAAAATTATTTTGTTTATCAATTGTTACCCCTAAAAGACGATGAATGTTATTATAAGCAGCATCAAATTTTCTGGCAAAATTATTTGAAGAATTATAATTTTTTAAAACATCGTAGCTAAGCAAATAAATAAATTCATTTTGAGCATTAATATACGCACTTTCATTAAAATTATTTGCATTACTTGCATAGGCATTAATTAAGTTCACTGCAGAAAAAAGTTTTGCTTTTATATTAGACCCTATTTGTAAATATTGAAATGTTTGGACTTTTTCAATATTTGGAATTTTGCAGAATTCAGATATGTATGTAGGTACAGCAGGTTTTATATATTTACTATTATCAAAAACAGAAATTAAATAGTCCATAAATTTTATATTTTGTAAATGTTTTTTTGTAAGAAGAACTGGAATAATATTTTGCCCTTTCTTAGCAGAAAGCCATTTCATCACATCTTTTTGATTGGTTGGAAAATCTTTATATAAAGAAAACATTGTAATACCATTTATTTTATACGCTCCAAAGATATTTTCATTTAAATTGTCAACATTGACCCATGAAAAGCCTAAATTTACAAAATAATAAAACAAGTTATTAGAAAGTTCTGCAAAGTTTAAAAACAAACCAAATTTATTGTTTATATTTTTTTTAAAACTAGCAAAATTATTTGAAATATACTTTTCAAACAGCATACTAGGATTTACTTTAGGTGAATAAGCTGAAGCATTTACAAGCTCTGCAAAAATAGGAAGAATAGGCTCGGGATTTAAAGAAAGAGCAACTTCTAATTTACCTGATGCAACAATTTCTTGTAAATTATCTGGAATCCCATCTTTTGCCTGAATTGGTATAGACATACAAAAACGATTTGAAAGAATAATTTTATTAATTAGAGAATCTGCAATCTCAGCTGTATCTGCAAAAAAAACTATATGTTTAAAGTCATCGCAGAAAGATGCAGAGTAAAAAATTACAAGTATTAAAAACGCTTGTAATAGGGTATAAACAATTTTATTCATAACGCAAGTATTATAGCATTATTGACAAAAATTGTTAATTTCAAGTAAAATTACACTCATGCTAAAACAAAACATTAAGTTTATACTATTTTTATTTCTTATTTTACAAGGCTGTATTAGCCCTCAAGCAAACTCTAATAACAGAGCTACAATATTAGAACAACCTCAAGAGGAGGAAACGCTATCAAGTCAAATAGCTAAAACAACTATAACAAGTGCTATTAATAATAAACAGACTTTTGGAAATTTCATAAGAGGAATACACCTTTCTGCATGGGTAAGTGGCTCAAAAAAGTATAGAGAGAGTATTATGGATCTTTTTGATAACACAGAATTAAACGCAGCAGTTATAGATATAAAAGAATATGAAGGGTACGTTTATATTAATGGCATAAAATCTGTTAATTCATACAATTTATATGAGCCTGCTATACCTGACATAGAACAATATATAAGTCAATTAAAAGAAAAAGGAATTTACACTATAGCAAGAATAGTTGTTTTTAGAGATAATACAATGCCAAGAAAAAAGCCTGGACTTGCAGTTAAAAATCCAGATGGAACAATTTGGACAGATAGACGAAACGTAGCTTGGCTTGACCCTTACAACAAAGAGGCATGGCAATATAACTTGCAAATAGCTCAAAAAGCAGCTGATATTGGCTTTGACGAAATCCAATTTGATTATATACGTTTTCCTTCTGACGGGAACACAAAAAATTGTAGATATTCAAAACCTCATTCTTCCACAGAAGCATCAAAAGCTTTGGTTGGTTTTTTAAAAGAAGCTGGCCGTCAATTAAAACCTAAAGGGACAAAAATTTCTATAGATGTTTTTGGTTTAACAACAACAGCAAATGATGATTTAGGAATAGGTCAAAAAATAGTTGAAATGACAGAATGCTCAGATTATGTAAGTCCTATGGTATACCCTTCTCATTATGGAAAATGGAATTATGGCATAGAAGAACCAAACAAAGAACCTTACAAAATAGTTTATTGTTCAATCGAGGGCTCTCTAAAAAGAATACCTAAAGAAAAACTTCGTCCGTGGCTACAAGATTTTAGTTTAGGATATAAGTATGGGAAAAATGAGGTGAGGGCACAAATGCAAGCCTGTTATGATAATAAAGTTGGTAGTTGGTTATTATGGAATCCTCGTTGCGTATATACAAAAGATGCATTAAAAAATAAGGATGAAGAACATTTTTATCTAGAAAGTGATCATCCAACTCCACAAATGTTAAAAACAGCAAATAGTAAAGTCGACATAAAAAAATAAGATCTTTTAAGAAGTCCCTTCTCTTTGATTGCTTTTGCTCAAATTATTAATATCACTAATACTCCAACTGGGTATTATGACATCTCTGGCAATAGTACTATTACTGACTCTTCTAATCCTGAGTGTGGGAAAATAGATACTTCTTCCCCTTGGCTTTCTTCTAACTTTAATGTCTCTTCTAATAACTCTCTTGTTATTCATTCTACTATGTCTAGAATTAGTACTTATCTCCCCTCTCAAATCTACGGCTCTGTTAATTTCCCTTTTGCTTCTTCTTCTGTTTCATTTGGTGATTCCAATGT
>NZ_JAITJM010000063.1:0-33803 GCF_031278955.1 Candidatus Endomicrobiellum cubanum
AAAATATGAAAAAGTTAGATACCCGGATGATTACAATCCCCCAAGAGAAGAAGAAGCAAGAGAGTATTACAAGTTCGCATTAGAAGTAAAATCAAAAATAGAACAAGAATTGAAGTAACGAACTTGCTATTTTTCCCTAAAAAACCAAAATTTAATAACTAAATTATTTTTAGAAAAATTAAGCGTAGGAGTAGGTATGATTAATATCGGCATATACCACTGCGATGCGGTGCGTATTAATTTTACGCCCGAAAATATTGGCGCGTTTGGGTTAAACCTCTATCGGCAGTGTCCCCGAAAAAAAAGTTTGCTCTCATCTAATCTGAGTTGGTACAAACAGGTACGATATATAGCTTCTCATACAAATATGCCTTTCCCCAACAGAAGAAAAGCTCGATGCCGACCCCTTTTAAAAAGATTTGCATTTTAACCGCTTTTATCAGCGAGGATATACTATTCAAATCATATAAAGTCCTACTCGAGCCCGATATGCCTTGAGCGTACGGGTACCCGACCGCGACATTGCATTCGTTGTTTGTTGTCGAACCTGTTTTACCTTCTTCTAAATTATTGTTTCTAGTGTAGGTAATCATACTGTTTGGTATGTACTCTACAGTTAACCTTAAATCAACAATAACTTCTGTTGGCAAAAAATACCCAAAACAATTATACGTATAATTACCGATATTTACTGGCAACCTTTCTGGCCCGTCGTAATAAAACCCAAAATCAAAAGTATTTGCGATTAAATTAATCAAGTAACTTTTAAAATGTAGAAATATTAGCTATTGCTACATTAAACCCATCGTTATAATTATCAAAGTCAGTTTTAGTTTTAAAAGCATCAATTATTCCAGACAACGTGTTTCTTGGCAATCCAGAATTATATTTAATGTCCGAAAGTTCTGACAATAAAATATTAGCAATAGCGTTAACATTATTATTAATCTTAATTATTTCATTTATTATAGGCGCATAACATACTGTTACCTGACTTGAGCATTAGGGTTAGCCCGAAAGAAAAAGCAATAATATAAAAGTATTTAATACATATTCTGTTTTAGAGGACAACTTCATATTTAGAAAAAACAAAAAACAGATGTTTTTATATAAAACTAACTCTTTGGGTTCCCCCGAACCTTCCTTTTTTATGAGTGATTCCCCCTTTTTTTCCTTAAAACGGTCAAGTCAGGTTCTAATAGGATATTTAAGGGAGCTAAAATAGGCAATAAAAAATACCCTGACTTTACTGTTTTCCAGCTAGGGTGTTAAAATTTAACGCGAAAATTTTATCTTGAGGTTTTTGAATTTTTTTTGGAATAGCTAACTTTTATAGTTTCAGTTGGGAGACCTATATCTTTAAGTAGATTAATAAAAGGATCTGGGTTTAATTCTTCAACGTTCACCATAGTTTTAGTATCCCAATCCCCTTTTACAATCAACATTGCAGTAGCAACTGCAGGTACACCAGCTGTATAGCTTATAGCTTGAGATTCAACTTCTTCATAACAGGCTTTGTGATTGCAAACATTATAAATAAAAAATTCTTTTTTCCTGCCATCTTTTGTGCCAATTATTAAATCTCCTATACAAGTATTGCCAACATAATTAGGAGCTAGTGTTTTCGGATCGGGAAGGCAGGCTTTTACAATTTTTAAAGGTACAACTTCTAGTCCTTCAGCAGTTTTTACTGGTTTTTCTGACAAAAGGCCCAAATTCTTAAGGACATTAAAAACATTTAAATAATGATCTCCAAAGCCCATCCAAAATCTTATTGAATTTGCATCAATATTTTTAGAAAGTGAATGCAATTCATCATGGCCAGTCAAATAAATAGTTTGTGGGCCAACTACAGGAAAGTCAAAAACTTTCTTTTCAGAATGTACAGGTTTACATACCCATTTTTTACCTATCCAGGTCCAAACTTTCATAAATTCTCTAAAATTTATTTCTGGATCAAAATTAGTAGCAAAATATTTGCCATGACTACCAGCATTTACATCCATAATATCTATTGTATCTATAACGTCAAAAAAGTGCTTTTTTGCATATGCTACATATGCATTTACCACTCCAGGATCAAAACCAGCGCCTAAAATAGCTGTAATACCTTTGTCCTTACAGCGATCTTTTCTTTTCCACTCATAATTAGCGTACCAAGGTGGATTTTCACACACTTTATTTGGCTCTTCATGAATTGCAGTATCTATATACGCACAACCTGTTTCTATACAAGCTTCTAAAATAGACATATTACAAAAAGCTGAGGCTAAATTTATGGTAATAGAAATATTAAGTTCTTTTATTAACTTTATCATTTCTGGAACATCTAAAGCATCGATTTGTTTAATTTGTATTTTTTTTGAAGAGATTTTATAATTATTTTTACGTTCTATACTTTCTAAGACTTGCTTACAACTGTCTATTGAACGAGAACCTATAAAAATATTTCCAAATAAGTCATTGTTTTGAGCTAATTTGTGAGCAGCAACATGAGCAACTCCCCCTGCTCCAACAAGAAGTACATTTCTTTTTCTCATTTCTTATAGATTTCCCCCATTCCGTATTAATAATTTTAACAACTTATCACGATAAACTTTTTATATAGTCATTATATAAAAACTTCCTAACAATTTCTACTTTTCCATTTAATCTCTTAACTACAATAGAAGGCATTTTTAATCCATTAAACCAATTTTTTTTTACCATTGTGTAACCTGCAGCATCAGCAAAACGTACAGTAGATCCTATCTTAAGCTTACTTGCAAGTTTATATGTTCCAAAGATATCCCCTGCAAGGCAAGATCTACCTGCGATTATGTATTCATTTTTACCGGCTTTTGCACTAATCTTTGCCTGTATTCTATATATGAGCAAATCTAACATATGTGGTTCAATAGAGGAGTCGACTATAGCTATGTCTTTTTCATTTTTCACAATATCTAAAACTGTTGTAACAAGTTCACAACTATTTGTAATAGAAGCTTCCCCTGGCTCTAAGTATATTTGAAGATTATATTTCTCGCTAAAACTTTTAAGTTTTCTACAAAATTTGTCTATAGGATATTCCTCTTTAGTAAAATATATCCCTCCACCTAAACTAATCCACTCAACTTTCTTTAAAATTAGCTCATATTTTAATGCTAGTCTATCAAGCATATCACTAAAATTTTTAAAATTGTCATTTTCGCAATTATAATGAAACATAATGCCGCTAATTTTGTCTAAAACTGACATAATTTCTTTGTCGCTATTTGACCCAAGTCGTGAATATTTTCTTGCAGGATCTGCCAAATCAAAATGAGAATAACTAAAGCCAGGATTTATTCTAAGGCCAACTTTTAAATGCCTTACTTCATTATAAAACATTTTAAGTTGAGAAACAGAATTAAAAATAACTTTATCAGAAATGTTTTTTAATTGTTTTATATCATCTTTACTATATGCAACACTAAAAGTATGAGTCTCTTTGCCAAAATACTCGTGCCCAAGCTTTGCCTCGTATAGAGAACTACTAGTTGTCCCATCCATATACTTATTCATTAAATCAAAAACCGACCAAGTAGAAAAACATTTTAATGCCAAAACAGATTTTGTTCCACTTTGATTTTTTACATAATCTATTTTTTTTAGATTTTTTAATAATTTTGATTCATCAATTAAATAGTAAGGGGTTTCAATTTTTACCATATAAAAATTCTTATTGCTCATGCAAAATATATTATTTATTTTTTAAAGCAGCACTGATAAATCCTTTAAAAATAGGATGAGCCTTCATTGGTCTAGAACCAAATTCTGGATGAAATTGCACCCCTATAAAAAATGAATGTTCTTTAATTTCTACTATTTCGGGTAAAACTTTTTTATGGTATGCGCTTACTGTCATTCCTGATTTTTCTAATGTTTCAACAAACTCAGGATTTAACTCATACCTATGCCTGTGTCTTTCTTCAATTTCAGTTGCCTTGTACAAACTATGAGCTAAAGTATTTTTCTTGATTTCGGCTTTATAATTGCCTAATCGCATAGTACCACCCCTGTACTTAACATTTTTTTGCTCATCAAGAATCTTTATTACAGGGTATTTTGTTGTCTCATCAAATTCTGTTGAATTTGCATCATTTAGTTTTGCCAAATTTCTTGCTGCTTCTATAACACTGCATTGCATTCCAAGGCATATACCAAAGAATGGTATTTTATTTTCCCTGGCATAAGTTATAGCTTTAATTTTACCTTCTATTCCTCTATTTCCAAAACCTCCAGGAACTAAAATACCGTCATAACTTTTAAGCTTACTAATTAAATTTTTGTCTTCTGCTCCAAGATAATGCACTTCTGCTTTAGCTTTTAACTCTGAAGCTGCAATATTTAAAGATTCATCTATGGATTTATAAGCATCTTTCAGATCTGCATATTTCCCTACAACGGCAATTTTGACTATTTTATTATTTTCACCTAAAGATTTTATTTTTGCAAACCAAGCCTTATCAAACTTTGATTTCGGCTTTATGTTAAGTTTTTCTATTACTACAACATCTACTTTTTGATTGTATAAAGCTTCTGGAATATAATATATAGATGCAGCATCCATAGCTTCTACAACACAATCTTGTCTTACATTACAAAAAAGAGAAATTTTCTTCTTTAAAGACTCATCTAACGGATATTCTGTTCTACAAATAATTATATCTGGAGAAATACCTATCTCTCTAAGTTTGTTAACAGAGTGTTGTGTAGGCTTTGTTTTTAATTCATGCGCTCCTGCAATGTAAGGCACAAGCGTTACATGTATACTAAGGATATCTTCTGCCTTATTTTCTAGTTTAAATTGTCTTGCTGCTTCCATGAAAGGAAGTCCTTCAATATCTCCAACTGTACCACCTATTTCTATTATGGATATGTCACACTCGTCTTTTAATGCTGCAAAACGTCTTTTAATTTCATCTGTAATGTGAGGGATAACTTGAACAGTAGCGCCATCATAGTCACCCCTTCTTTCTTTTGTTATTACAGTTTTATAAATATCACCAGCTGTATTTGTATTAGCCTTGCTAGTGTAAACATCTAGAAATCTTTCATAAGTACCCAAATCCAAATCAGATTCTGCGCCATCTGTGGTTACAAATACTTCACCATGTTGATATGGATTCATAGTACCCGGATCAACATTAATATAAGGATCAAACTTTATCATGTTAACTTTAAATCCGTGTAGTTGAAGAAGCTTACCTATACTTGCTCCAGAAATTCCTTTGCCTAAAGAACTTACAACCCCACCGGTAATAAAAATATACTTTGTCATTTTAACAGCCTTCCTTATATTTATTCTGAGTATGTAAAAAACTATTAACCCATATAGTTACTGTGCCTTTTAGAGACTACTGTATTAAAAAATTTGTGCTTTTACACGATAAATCTCACATTTTTTTTCCTTGCATTGTCAAAAAATTTATAGCAATTTACACATTAAGTTTTTTAGCAAGTCCCATTCTTTGAAATTTTGTAATATATTTTCCTGTAAAGCACGATTTACAAAATAGATTATCTTTTTTCCCTTCGTAAGAACAAGCTTTAACAAGATTTTCTAAACTTAAAAAAGTTAAACTCTCTACTCCTAAATATTTTCTTATTTCTTCTACAGAGTTATTTGCTGCAATCAAATACTCTTTATTAGGTGTATCTATACCGTAGTAACAAGGTCCTATAATTGGAGGACAAGATATTGCAAAATGAATCTTTTTTACATCGCAATTTTTTAAAAGATTTATAAGCTCTCTTGAAGTTGTCCCCCTAACTATAGAATCGTCTATCAGAATTATCTCTTTTCCTGCTACAAGTTCTTTTATAGGACGTAGTTTAAGCTTAGTGGTTAAATCTCTTAAACTTTGTGATGGTTTTATAAATGAACGTCCAACATAATGATTTTTAATAAAACCATTTTCAAAAGGGATATTAGATGCTCTTGCAAACCCCAAAGCGGCAAAATAGCCTGAGTCTGGCACTGGCATAACAATATCTGCTTTTATATCCCTCATTTGTCGAGCAAGAAATTGGCCCATTTTAACTCTTGCAGCTTCAACAGTTTTTCCAAACATTATACTGTCAGGCCTTGAAAAATATACTTGTTCAAATATGCAAGTATTTTGCTTTTTGGGTTGTTTATATAAAAACGATTTTTTTATTTGCCCGTTTTCTATAACTACAACTTCACCGGGTTTTACATCTCTAACATATGTGCCCCCTATAACTTCAACAGCTGCACTTTCAGAAGCTATTATATAAGAACTATCTACTTTTCCAAGCACTAAAGGTCTAAAACCATACTCATCTCTTGCTCCAACAATAGTTTTATCTTTAAGTATTACTAAAGAAAACGCCCCTTCTAATTTACATAATGAAGTTGCAACTATATTTGCTAAACTCCCCTTAGACATAGCAATAAGATGCAATAATATTTCTGTATCTGATGTGTGGTTAAAAATCGCACCTTTTTTTAAAAGCTCTTGCTTGAGTTTTGGAAAGTTTGTTATATTACCATTATGAGCTACTGCGATATTTCCGTGAATACAACTCATTTGAAAAGGTTGAGCATTAATTAAAGAACTTTTTGCGGAAGTTGTATACCTAACATGTCCTATAGCAGCTGTTCCTGGAAGCTTGTTTAGTAAAATATCTTCATTAAAAAATTCAGAAACAAGCCCCATAGCAGTAAAAGTTTTCATTTTTCCTTTACCACTAATTGTAATCCCTGCAGATTCTTCCCCTCTATGTTGCAATGTAACCAAGCCAAGGGAAGCTAAAATGGACGCATTTTCATTATTTTCAATACCAATTATACCGCACATAAATCTAATCCTTTTACAAACTATGACAGCTCCATGCTTATAACGTGATACAATTTTCTATATTTTGTAATTCTCCATAAGAATCATAAGCTCTCAAGTACGCTATCACTTTTTCTAAATTTGTAAGTATAGAGCATCCACACCTAACTGCTGTCTTTCTTATTTCAGAATTATGGTTAAGTTCGTCTACACTTAAATTTTTATTAATATTTATAATAAAATCAACTTTACCATCTATTATAACGTCTATAGCTCTTGGACTTCTGTTCCAATGTACAACGTTTACTTTATAACCTCTATCTTCAAGATACTTTGCAGTTCCTTTTGTGGCATAAATAGAAACACCTAATTTATATAAATTATCCACTACTTCCATAAACTTAACTTTATCTTTTTCTCTTCCCGTACTTAAAAGAACACCTTTTTGAGGTTTCTTTATTTGAGTTGCTTCCATTGAAAGAATCATTGCATGATTAAATTTTTCTCCCAAACAGCCAACTTCACCGGTAGATGTCATTTCCACACCAATAACTGGATCTGCACCGTCTAACCTCTGAAAACTAAAGATCGAAGCTTTAACTCCAATATGAGCAAGTTCACTTTCATCTAGTAAAATTTTTTTAACTTTTTCATTGTTCATCACTTTACATGAAAGTTCCGATAAGTTAATACCAGAAACTTTTGAAATAAATGGAAAAGATCTTGAAGCTCTTGCATTACATTCAATAACTTTAACATCATTATCTTTAGCTATAAACTGTATATTGAAAGGTCCATTTAAATTGAGACCTTTTACTATCTTTCTAACTATATCTTTTATGACATTTACAGTATGCGTGTATATTTTTTGAGCAGGAAATACTATTGTAGCATCCCCACTATGCACCCCTGCATTTTCTATATGTTCACTAACAAGCGAAAGTATCACTTCTCCATTTTTAGCAACACCATCGCATTCTATTTCTTTGGCATCAAGAATAAATTTAGAAATCACTACAGGATAATCTCTAGATATATCTTTTGTAAGAGATAAATAATAATTTAAACTAGCTTTATCATTTGCAACATTCATTAATGTGCCTGATAAAACAAAACTTGGACGTATCAATACAGGGAACCCAACCTTTTCTATAAACTTTTCTATCTCGGCAATAGAAATAGCAGACGTCCATTTTGGTTGATCAATACCAAGTTTATCAAGCATTGCAGAAAATTTTTCTCTATCTTCTGCTCCGTCAACGCTTTTAGGACTATGTCCTAAAATATTTACTTTTGCTTGACTTAAAGGCACAATTAAATTATTAGGATTTTGACCACCCATACACGCTATTACACCTTTAGGTTTTTCAATATCTATAATATCTAAAACTCTTTCATAAGAAAGCTCTTCAAAATAAAGCCTGTCAGAAGCGCTGTAATCTGTAGAAACCGTTTCTGGATTACAATTTATAATAACACTGTCATATTTTTTATTTTTAAAGTAACTGCTCGTCATCACAGAACACCAGTCAAATTCCAAACTACTGCCTATACGATAGCTGCCACTTCCTAAAGTTATAATGCTTTTAGAATTTTTTTTAGGAGAAACATCGCTGTATATACCGTCATAAGTAAGATATAAATAGTTAGATTTTGTAGGATACTCTGAAGAAGTCGTGTCTATTTGTTTCACAATAGGCACTATAGTCAACTTCTTTCTTAACTTTCTTATTCCAAAAGATAAAGTTCTTACTTGCTTTATACTCAGTTTTATTTCAGGATTTAAACAAGCCTTTAAAAATATTTTTGTAAGTTGAAAATCAGAAAAACCTCTTGATTTAAGGCGATGCAAATGTTCTTTTGATAATCGATTAAATGCATTATAAATATCTTTAACAGTAAAAGCATCTTGTTTGGTAACATTTTCTTTAAAAAAATCTAATAACCCTTTTTCGACTTTTGATAAGTACAAAATATGAGATAAAAACCAATAATCTATATTGGTTTTTTCATAAATATGTTCTAATGTCTTACCTCTTTTAAAAGACTCGTATATAGCAAAAATTCTCAAGTTTGTAGGAAATATAAGTTCCTTTTCTAGCTCATCATCTGTAGTATCAACAAACACGTTTGATGTTATTCCATTGTCATTTTCGTTTACCATTCTTAAAGCTTTTTGCATAACTTCACAGAAGTTTCTGCCTATAGCCATAACTTCTCCTACAGACTTCATTTGAGTACCAAGATTTTTTGACACACCAGTAAATTTGCTCAAGTCCCAACGAGGAACCTTTAAAGTAACGTAATCCAAAGAAGGTTCATAAAACGCTGAAGTTGTGTCAGTAACAGGATTCTTAAGTTCAAGCAAATCAAAACCTATAACTATTTTTGCAGCTATATAGGCAATCGGATAGCCCGTTGCCTTACTTGCTAAAGCGCTAGAGCGAGAGAGTCTAGCATTAATTTCTATAACGTAAAAACCATAATCTTGAGGGTTTAAAGCATATTGAACATTACATTCCCCAACAATATCTACACTTTGTGCAATTTTAAGTGCAGTATCCCTTAGCATATTGTTTTCTGTGTTATTTATTGTTTGACAGGGAGCTATAACTATAGAATCGCCAGTATGTATACCCATAGGATCGAAATTTTCCATATTACATATAGTTATGGTGTTTCCGGTTTTATCGCGCATCACTTCATACTCTATTTCTTTCCAACCGTGTAATGATCTTTCAATCAAAACTTGAGGTGCCATCATCAATGCTGATTGTGTAAGCTTCTTTAACTCTATCTCATTTTTTGCAAGTCCTGATCCAAGTCCTCCAAGTGCAAATGCAGATCTAGTTATAACAGGGTACCCTATTTTTTGTGCTGTTTCTAAAGCTTCTGTAACTGTAGACACAGCGTGACTTTTTGCAATTGGAACACCTATAGATTTCATTTTTTGAGCAAAAAGATCTCTGTCTTCTGAAAGTTCAAGTGCATCTACTTGAGTTCCTAAAACTTTAACATTATATTTTTTTAGTACTCCACTTTTTGCCAAAGCTATAACACAGTTTAAAGATGTCTGCCCACCAAAACTTGATATAATAGCAGCAGGCTCTTCTATTTTAATAATCTTTTCAACCCAAAAAGGCGTTATGGGATATAAGTATACTTTTTTATTTGGACCTTTATTTGTCTGTACTGAAGCAATATTAGGATTAATAATTATAACTTCTAGACCTTCTTCTTCTAAAGCTTTTACAGCTTGAGAGCCAGAGTAATCAAATTCTCCAGCTTGTCCTATAGACAAAGCACCAGAACCTAATAAAATTACTTTTTGCTTTTTCCCGTTTTTTGGCAACAAAAAATCTAAAATTGGCATAACTTTCCTCTTAAACTTTATATACACTGACACAATTGCGTTAAAAAACTTAATGCATTCTATACCTAGTAGAGCTTTATTTTATCTATTATTTATGATTATGCTGTTTTATTTCTTAAAAATATTTTATAAACAATATAGAGTATAGCTAAACATACTAATCCCATAAACTATAGAGTTGCGTCTACTGCTATCTGCTATAAACTAACACTTGACATAGCTAAAATAATGAAAATTAAAATATTTGAATACGGATAAAAAGGCATCGGGTACTTTAAATTGGCAATTTCTTCTTTGCTCAGAAAATGTCTATGTTTCATTTGAACTACAACTATAACACTCCAAGTAAAAATAGCTAAAGTTATAGTGATATTTGCAAGAAACAAGAATGCCTTTTCTGGTATAAAAAAATTCACAATTACACCTATCGATACAAATGCAGAAGAAATCAAAATAGCATTTAATAGGGACTTTTGATAAAGAAGTCTTAGTCAAAAAAGTTGGAGTATCTTTCCTTAAAGCAAGATTGTAAAGCACTCTACCATTACTAAAAATACCACTATTACATGCTGACGTAGCTACCAAAATAACTACAAAATTTAGTATTGAAGAATTTTTTATCCCACACCCTAAAAATGTTGTAACAAAAGCACTTTCTTGGAAACCATTGCCTTTACCAAGGTAAAATGCATAAAATAACAAAAATGGGCAATATGTATTCAACACCTATAAAAGCAAACACAGATTTGAAAATCTAAATAAATCATTACCACTAATTCTTGAAAAAAGAATTACAATACCTGCAACAATAATAGACACTAAAGCAAAAACTTTTACTAATGCAAGCCAAAATCCAAGCTTTCCAAACAACTTAACATTTAACAAATTTATACATGTTATAAACCCTAAAGTCAAAAATGCAGGTATCCATTGTGGTAAAAAAGGCCACCAAAAGTTGCAATATATACCTATCTGTACCATACAACTTAGTGACCATAAAAACCAATACGACCAACCTACTACAAAACCTACACAAGGACTTATAAACTTATGCGCATATACACTAAACGAACCAGAAATAGGCTCTTCAACAGCGATTTCCCCCCAAAGCACGCATAATTAAATAAATTACAATGCTACTTAAAATATAAGATAACAGTATAGATGGGCCAGCAGAGGCAATCGAGTTTCCTACAGCAAAAAAAATACCAACACCTATAGAGCCACCAATTGCTATTAGGTGTATATGCCGTTCACTTAAATCTCTTTTTAAATGTTCTTGATTACTATCTTGCATAAAATGTAGTACTTTAATTTAAAATTACCTCTTTTCTTCTACAAACTTTACAAACTTATCCATTATCCAAGATGTGTCATTTGGTCCACTTGACGCTTCAGGATGAAACTGAACCGATATAAAAGGTTTTGTTTTATGTCTTAATCCTTCTACGGAGTCATCGTTTGCATTTTCAAACCACAATTGCCAATTTGGCTGTATTGAACTTTTTTCCACAGCATATCTGTGATTTTGGCTAGACATATAAGCTTTTCTTTCTGGAAGCGAAAAAACAGGCTGATTGTGGCTTCTATGCCCATGATTTAATCTTTTAGTTTTTGCACCAGAAGCTAAAGCCAAAAGTTGGTGTCCTAAACATATACCCAAGATAGGTTTATTTGACCCTAGAACATCTTTTCTTATTCTATCAACCAAATCTTTAGTATTTTTAGGATCGCCAGGACCATTACTTATCACCCAACCATCACATTCTATTTTGGAAAAATCTGTATCCCAAGGTAAAACTTTAACATTACACCCTCTTTCCATCAGCATCCGCATAATGTTCCACTTAGCACCACAGTCGACAACAGAAATAGTTTTCCCACCTTTTCCCATATACAATATTTCTTTTGTTGACACAGATGGCATTAGGTTATATTTTGACGGGTCGACATATTCATCGTCTTTAAAATTTTTTAGAAATTCAAATTTTTCTTTACTTTGAGCTTTGGCACCTTCAGGGACAATTTTACCCCATAGATTTCCGCTTTTCCTAATCATTTGCACTAAATATCTGGTATCTATTCCTGCAATACCAGGGACATCTTGTCCTTTCATCCAATCTTGTATATTAATATCACCATCATGATGATGACAACCGTCGTAAATATCTGAAACTATAATACCTTGCGTTTTTATTGAAGCACTTTCATGGCCTTTTGACATAAACAAGTTATCATCTTTGGGGAATGGTATTCCGTAATTGCCAATAAGACAAAAACTAAAAACAAGAATTTGCCCTAAATATGAAGGATCTGTCATAGATTCGCTATAGCCAAGCATGCCTGTATTAAAAACCATTTCCCCGCTGGTTATTACATTAGCTCCAATGGCTCTTCCTATGAGTGTAACACCATTTGAAAGTTCTAGATAAGCCTTTTTATAACTTTTACCAAAAATGTCATCAGCAGCCTTTACCATTGTATAATCCTTTATAACAGAAACAAGTATATAATAAAACCACTAACATAACATATCCTAAAAACTTGTTAATTTTACCAAATTATAGACAATCTTGACAACCGCTAAACTTTCTATGGATTTGGTAAAATTGTTTATATGAGAGGTTTTAGACAGACTTATCTTCTTGGTTTGATAAAAATCAATATTTCTTAGCAGCCTATTTGCTACTGAGTATACGCTTTTTGACATATTCCCATATGCTTATACTTTATAAATATATGGGGAAATTATGAATATAAATTTTAGATTTTAAATTTAAGTCCGGTTTTTAATCCAATTGAGTGATCAACATTTGTTAAACGAGCATGTTCAAGAGGACCATGATATTTACCTACATCTGTTAATACGGAGGTGTACTGAACGTAATCGTAATAAACGCTTAAAATTATGGCACACTTTTTGCTAAATTCAAATTCATTTCCCAATTCTGCGCCTAAATATAAACCACCTTCTCTTTTATATTCCCAAAGACTGCTATTAGTATAATATTTAGCTACACCTAACAAATCATCTTTAAGGATAAAATTGTAACCGACGTTGCCTTTTAAATATATGCCAGAAAGACTGCCAGATTCAATAGGGTTTGTTTGGATTGCCAAATATAATGGCAGCATGTAAAGCTCTCTATATGCCTTACTAAGTAATTCATCAGAGCCTGGATCGACACCTATAATATAAACTCCTCCTCCTTCAAACGGATCTCCATTAGGAGTAGGTTCTTCCAAGATCCCATACATTGCACGTATTGATCTTTGTATAAGTTTTGTTCCAACACCAAATTTAATATTTTTAAGTTTTTTATTAATAAAATTAAGATTGTGCATATACTCAAAACCAAAAGAACAAATATATCTCTGTTTCCAAAAATCATCTGTTAAACTTGTATCTGACAAATTTTTTAGACTAGTTAGTCCATCTGGTTGATATCCTGATGGAAAATTTTTTTCATCAAGTAGAGTAGCTCTGGAAAGAAGATTTGCCCCAAGGTTAATATTGATTTCACCAAAATCAGATGCACTTGTAATATAAGGCACAAATAAAACAATTAGAAGTAACTTATAAACAACTACAAAAAATTTGTTAATCAACGCCATATTTAACCTCTTTTTTATAGAAAACCTTTTTTAACTAAGGTTTCTGCAATTTGCACTGCATTTAAAGCAGAACCTTTTAAAAGATTATCTGAAACTATCCAAAATGTTAATGCATTATTTTTTGTTGAAATATCAGTACGAATTCTACCTACATATGTAGTTTGCATATTTTCTGCACATAATGGCATAGGATATTTTTTATTTTCTGGATCATCTAAAAGTTGTATTCCCTCTGCTTGGGATAACAGTTCTTTTGCTTTTTGTGGGGAAAGTAGTTCTTCTGTTTCTATCCATACGCTTTCTGAATGCGATCTAAATACAGGGACTCTAATGCATGTTGCACTTACTTCTATAGAATTGTCATTCATAATTTTTTTAGTTTCACTTGTCATTTTCATTTCTTCTTTTGTGTAACCATTTTCTGTAAAAATATCTATTTGAGGTATTAAATTAAATGCTATTTGATACTGAAATTTGTTTGGTTGTGGTAAAATTTCTCCTTTTGCCCAAGCTTTTACTTGATCTGTAAGCTCATTTATACCTTTTTGTCCAGCACCAGATACAGATTGATAAGTAGAAACAATTACTCTTTTAATTTTTGCAAAGTTATGTAAGGGCTTTAGCGCTACCACCATTTGAATTGTAGAACAATTAGGGTTTGCTATTATTTTTTTATTTTTATTTAAATCGTTAGGATTAACTTCAGGTACTACTAAAGGTACATTCTTGTCCATTCTCCAAGCACTTGAATTGTCTATAACAAAACAACCATCAGCTGCAAAAAAAGGAGCAACTTTTTTAGAAATTTCTGAACCTGCGCTAAACAAAGCAACATCAATGCCTTTTCCACTATCTTTTGTAAGTAACTCAACTGCAATTTCTTTATTATTAAATGTTAAATTTTTGCCAATAGAACGCTCAGACGCTAAGAATTTTATATTCTCTATAGGAAATTTTCTGCACTCAAGCATCCTTATCATCTCTAAACCTACAGCTCCTGTTGCACCAACTATCGCCACTTTATACTTTTTCATTCTAACTTACCCCATTCCAAATTTATCCTTTACAATTAAATACATTTTCATCAAAATATATTATTATATATTATTTTGAATACTTACAAAATGAGCATTGAATCTCCATAAGAGAAAAAACGATACTTTTTATTAATAGCTTCATTGTAGGCTTTTAACATAAGAGTTCTAGAGGAGAATGCGCTAGCCATCACAAGAGGCGTAGACTTTGGCAAATGTAGATTTGTTATTAGAGTATTTACTACCTTAAATGTGTAACCTGGATATATAAAAATTGAAGTTTCCCCAGAAAAATCTTTTATAAAAATCTTTCCATCCTCTGTAAAACTAGCAGAATTTGCTATTGATTCTATTGCTCTTGTCGAAGTAGTGCCTACTGCAACTACTTTTTTATTGTTTTTGATAGAATCATTTATAATCTTAGCGTTTTCTTTATTTAAAACAAACTTTTCAGGAAGCATACTATGTTCATTTAAATTGTTTGATGTTATAGGTTTAAAAGTACCCCAACCTACATGTAATGTTAGTTTTGCTATGCTTACCCCTTTATTTTTTAGAGAATTTAAAATTTCGTCCGTAAAATGTAAGCCTGCCGTTGGCGCAGCGATTGCTCCAAGATTTTTAGCATATACTGTTTGATACCTTTTTCTGTCAATATCTGACATTGTAATAGCTAAACCATTTCTTCTATCTATATAAGGAGGTAACGGCATAACACCATATTCTTGTAAAAAAGCTAGAATTGCGGGTTTGTTAAACTTAACTAAACTTTTGCCATTTTCTCCTTTAGAAAGTAGTTCGCACTCGTATCCGTTCTCAAAATAAACCTTTTTACCAATACCTATAAACGGTTTAATTAAAACATTATATTCTTTTCCATTCTGGCACGGATCAAGGAAAAGCAATTCAACTTTTCCTCCGCTGACTTTTTTACCAAATATTCTAGACGGCACTACTTTAGTTTCATTAAGAATTATGCAATCCCCGTTTTTAAAATATTCAACTATACTTGAAAACTTTTTATGAAAGAATTTTTCAGTTGTTCTATCTACGACAAAAAGTTTAGAATCTTGTCTCTTTGCAGTTGGAGTTTGCGCAATCAGATTGTTAGGTATAGCATAATCATAATTTGATAATTCTAAATCGTTATTTATCATTTTTTTATTTCCAATAATTTACAGTATTTATCTAAAACCTGCAGGTTTTAGATAAATTTTATAGTTTCAATTTTTGTTTTAGGGTAAAAATACAGGAGTATTTTTTTATATGTTTTACCCTTTTGAGCCATTCCTTTTGTACCTTCTTGGCAAAGGCCAACTTTATGCCCCCAACCTTTACCTTTAAAGTAAATTTTATCGTTTTTTACCTTTATAGACTCAAACGTGTGACTTTTTATTTTCCAAGGATCAACTAAAATTCTAAACTGGTAAGCATTTAAATTTATACTGCCTTTCGAATGCACAATCTCTACTTCTTTAGCTGCTTTTGCCGAAGTTTTACCTTTAATATTTATTTTTTTGATTTTACCTATTTTATTGTTTTGTGAAAGTTTTTCGTTTATGAAATGTTCATCTAAAACCTGTTCCCATGTTATGTAGGGAGCGTTATTGCAATAACCACATTTCCTACCTTTTAAGTAATGAGGTATATCTTGCCAATTCCAAACATATTCTGGAGAATCCGTATGTCCACCGCATGTCGCATGAAAAACTGCTTGTATAACCTTATCTTTGTACGTTAAAACTTCTCTATTTGTTTCGTTAACAGCTTGGTTTGTTAAATGTGTATGATGGCTAAGTCCTCCATATACTTGACAATGTGTTGTAGAACAAAGATCAAAACCTTGATCTTTGTGTTTGTTAAAATTTGCTATTGTATAAGTTCTACTTATTACAGCTTGACTTTTTAAAGCTTCTATTGGCCATGAAGCACCAACTTCTCTAGGCAAAACACCTTTTAAGTATTCTTCTATTGCTAAAACATTTATGACAGTCATTTTATTTTTTAATTTTTTGATACATAAATACCCATTGTAAGCTTGAGAATTAACAAAAATAATATTATTTGACGGGAATATTGTAATAGGAGCATGCAAACTATAACTGTTTACTTTTATGCCTTCCTGTGTACAACTTAAGGTTATTGTACCTTTTGAAAATTTTAGTTTTTTACCAGTAGAGTCCAAAATGGTAAAATTTTGCGAACCTCCTACCACTGTAGAAGAAACATCTACAAGTATGCCAATATTTACGTTTTTATTTACATAATCTAATGCATATAAACTTTTACACAGCAACATAGATATAAATAATATTATTAGCACATGCCGCATATTTTTTAGAGTCATTTTTTTTCAAATCGCTCCATATAAGATTTATTGCATGCACAATACTTTTGCATATAATAACCTTTTTGCTTCAGAGTATTTTTCCCCTCGTAAAAAAACTCTCTAAAATCTGCATAAAGAAATTTTAACGAATATTTTAATGATAAGTCTTTAGAAATTTGTTTAATTAAACCATGTCTTTGATAAGGACTAGACAAAAGAGATGTGGTGAAGAAATCAAAATTATTCAATTTTGCAAATAAAACTGTTTTTTCTAAACGTAAAGAATAACACAAATTGCAAGTTTCTAAACTTTGTTCTATCCAATTTTTATAGTCGTAAACAAAATTTTGTTCTTCATAAAAAGCAATATTGAGTTCTTTCGCATACTTTATAACAGAATCTTTCCTTTTCTTATATTCATCAAAATTCCAAATGTTTGGATTGTACCAATAAAAAGAAACATTATAATTATTGTAGAGTACTTTCATGCTTGAGGCAGAACATGGTGCACAACAAATATGTAGTAAAACTTTAGATTTTAAAGAATCATTCATAAACTAAATCAATTCTTTCTGCAAATTTTTTGGAGACTCCACGCCAATATGCTTACATCCAGCTTCTGTTACAATTCTACCTCTTGGCGTCCTAGCGAGAAATCCAGACTGTATGAGGTATGGTTCATAAACATCTGTGATAGTATCAGGTTCTTCAGATACTGCTACAGCTATAGTGTCCACCCCAACAGGACCACCACCAAATTTATTAACCAGAGTGTTAAGAATAAGCCTGTCCATTCTATCAAGACCAGCATTATCTACAGCTAAAGCATGCAATGCTTCTTTGGCTATATCTTTAGTTATTTTACCGCCCCGTATTTGAGCAAAATCGCGTACTCTTTTTAAGAGCCTGTTTACAATTCTTGGAGTACCTCTAGATCGCCTTGCTATCTCTTCGCTTGCATCTTGGTCTACTTCAACATTCATTATGGATGCAGAACGATTTACTATCAGCATTAAATCTTTTATATTGTAAAATTCAAGATGCTCTATTATGCCAAATCTGTCTCTTAATGGACTAGATAAAAGACCTGCTCTTGTAGTTGCACCTATTAATGTAAAACGCGGTATAGGAAGTTTTATAGTTTTTGCTGAAGGACCTTGACCTATAATAATGTCAAGCTCAAAATCTTCCATTGCAGGGTATAAAGATTCTTCTACTAAATGGTTCATTCTGTGAATTTCATCTATAAAAAAAACATCACCTTCAGAAAGATTAGTAAGAATTGCAGCTAGATCACCTACCCTTTCTAAAACTGGACCAGAAGTCATTCTTAAATTACTACCCATTTCTTTTGCAATAATATGTGAAAGAGTTGTTTTTCCAAGACCTGGAGGAGCATAAAATAGACAATGATCCAATGCTTCTTTTCTATTTTTAGCAGCTTCTATAAAAACTTTAAGATTGTTTTTTAGCTTATCTTGTCCTATAAAGTCAGAAAGACTTTGCGGTCTTAAAGAGCTTTCTGTTTTATCTTCTTGTTCAACTTTAGAAGGTTCAATAATTCTTTCCAATTCTTCCATTAAAAGTCCTATTATCTAATATTTAATAAGTCTTATTATACAAAAGTTCTTTGAGCTGTACAAATTTAAATAAGTTTTTTATTTATTTTATGGAAAGATGATAAGTTTATTTAAGTTAGAGAAAAAAAATTATAAATTTTTAGTGCTTATATTTTTTAACATTCCATATCAATACCAATGAATTTGTTAATTAAAGTAGAGTAACCTAAGATGATTATTATAAATTTTGCAAAGATTTCCTAATTAATTCTTCTACGCTAATCCCTTTTTCTGGCACATATAGCTTATTTACTACACAACGCGCTTGCGATTCCTTGTATCCCAGCGCTACAAGGCCATCTATAGCTTCTAAAATAATTGAATTTTCACTTGCGTCCACGTTTGACCACTTTTGTTCCCCTACAACACATATATCTTGTATTTTATCTTTCAAAGCAGAAATAAGTTTTTCAGAAGTTTTTTTAGTAAACCCAAATATACTTTGTAACATAACAGTGTCTTTCTTTAATATTGCAGTTTTAAAATCTATAAAAGATTTAGAAATTTTATCTATGTACTCCATAGCCTTTTTAGCTCCAGTACCTGGTACTTCTTCTTTAACCAATACATACATATTTCTATCTTCTCTAGATAGAAAACCATATAGATATATAACTCCACCATACATACCAGATACAGCTTCTATAATATACAATTTTACTTGCTCTCCAATTTCAGGAAGCTTAGAAAAAGTATTAATGGATATAGATACAGCATATCCTATACCATTAACATCAATTGTAATATTATTAGTCGTTTTAGATTCTAAAGTACCTATTAAATAATCTATCATACATTTTTACCATCTCATTGTGTTTATATGACATATAGCCATAGCAAGCGCGTCTGCTGTATCGTCAGGTTTTGGAATTTCTTTTAGTTTTAGAAAGGTTTTTACCATATGTTGCATTTGATGTTTGTCTGCAGAACCATATCCAGTTAATGCCATCTTAACACTTCTAGGATTATATTCAAACAATGGAATTTTATTCATAGAAATAGTTAACAATATAGCGCCTCTGGATTGTCCTACCGCTGCAACGCTTCTAGCCGCTTTTAAAAAAAATATTTCTTCTATAGCAACTACATCAGGCTTGTATATATCTATAAGACTCTGTAATTTATCATGCACTAGTTGAAGCCTTTCTATAAGAAGTGATGGAGGAGCAGTTTTTATACAACCATACTTTAAAGCTTTCATTTTGTCTCTAGATACAGCTTCTACAACTCCCCAACCCGTAAGCGACAATCCAGGATCTATTCCAAGTATTACCATTTTATTATTTATACTTCTATTTTTTCCATTTCTTCATTAGAAATATCAAAATTTGCGTAAACATTTTTAACATCATCATGCTCCTCTAAAGCATCCATAAGTTTTAACATACATTTGGCATCATCTCCAGCAAGGGCTATTTGAGTTTGTGGAATCATTGTAATCTCGTTAGAGGAAATTTTTATATTTTTATTTTTTAAAGCATTTTTTACAGCATCTAAGTCCGTTGGCAAAGTAATAATTTCAAACACATCACTTCCATCTTCACTCTTAAAATCTTCTGCACCTGCTTCTAAAGCCAAATTCATTAAGAACTCTTCATCTACGCCAGATTTGGTTACAGTTATATAACCTTTCCTATCAAACATCCATCCTACACAGCCTGTCTCTCCAAGATTCCCCTTATGACTAGAAAACATTTTACGTATATCAGAAGCAGTCCTATTTTTGTTGTCTGTTGTTACCTCTACAGTCAAAGCTACACCATTAGGGCCATATCCTTCATAAACCATTTCTTCATAAATAGCACCAGGTATTTCGCCATTACCTCTTTGTATAGCTTTTTTTATATTATCTTGAGGCATATTTGCTTCTTTGGCATCTTCTATAGCTTTTC
Organism: Candidatus Endomicrobiellum cubanum; assembly: GCF_031278955.1. Lineage (NCBI taxonomy): Bacteria > Pseudomonadati > Elusimicrobiota > Endomicrobiia > Endomicrobiales > Endomicrobiaceae > Candidatus Endomicrobiellum > Candidatus Endomicrobiellum cubanum. Next base: position 20,687 of record NZ_JAITJM010000063.1, read on the forward strand.
TTAAACGAGCGTTATTTTCAATTTGAGGGCCACCCTCTTTAGTAGAAACAACAATTTCTCTAATAATTTTTGTAAAGATTTTACCTTTCTTAGCATCGGTTGCTGCTTTTTTATGTTTAATACTAGCCCATTTATTATGACCTGACATAATATCTCCTTAATTAAACTTTTGCTATAAGATCTGTTAAGACCCTTAATTCATACCCTTACTGCACCATTTTGGGCTCTAGTACATTAAAAATTTATGCTTATTACACGATAAACTCTACAAATTCATTCTAAATTATACACATTAAGATTTTTACAGACTTTATATTTTTTTACGTTTTATACCAAGTCCAGACTTAAGTTCAACTACAGATTTTTTAAGTTCTGATTCTATAATAGACATATCAACAAACTCTTTTCTTTTTTCTTTCATTGTTTTAGCAAGATTTATAGCATCTTCTATTTTTTGTTTGTTAGTTTCGTCAGATTGCGTTGCAAACTCAGCAATAACATTTACGTGATTATTTTCAATTTCTATAAAACCGCTAGCTACAGAGAATTTTTTTGTACCATCACTATTATTAATAATAATTTCACCGTTAATAAGCTTTGTAACAAGATTTATATGTCCTGGTAAAACAGTTATAATTCCACTTGCTGTAGGAAATGTTGCAGAAGATAAAAGACCTTTAAATAAAGTCCCCTGAGGTGATAAAATTTCTATTTCAAATTTATTCATAAGTTAATTTCCTGATTTTTTGCTTTAGCTATTGCTTCTTCTATAGAGCCTACCATATAAAAAGCTTGCTCTAGTATAGAGTCATACTTACCATCTATAATTTCTTTAAAACCTTTTATAGTATCTTCAGCTTTAACATATCTACCTTCAAGACCAGTAAAAGTTTCAGCTACAAACATAGGCTGGGTCAAAAATCTTTGTACTTTTCGTGCTCTTGAAACTGTAATTTTATCTTCGTCAGAAAGTTCATCCATGCCTAAAATTGCAATAATATCTTGCAAATCTTTATATTTTTGCAAAATTTTTTTTACAGACATTGCGACTTCATAATGCTCTTTCCCAACTGTATTAGGATCTAAAAGTCTTGACGATGATGTCAATGGATTCACAGCTGGATATAAGCCTTGTTCCATGATAGATCTATCAAGCGTTAACGTAGCATCTAAATGAGAAAAGATTGCTACAGGAGCAGGATCTGTATAGTCGTCAGCAGGCACATAAACTGCTTGCACTGATGTTACTGAACCTTTCTTAGTTGATGTAATCCTTTCCTGCAAATCACCCATATCTTTTGCCAGATTTGGCTGATATCCAACAGCTGAAGGCATTCTGCCAAGAAGTGCAGAAACTTCACTTCCTGCCTGAGCAAATCTAAAAATATTGTCAATAAACAACAATACATCTTCACCTTTCTCATCACGAAAATATTCAGACATTGTAAGAGCTGTCAATGCTACTCTCATTCTATTTCCTGGAGGCTCATTCATTTGACCAAAAACTAACACAGTTTTGTCCATAACTTTAGATTCTTCCATTTCCATCCAAAGGTCTGTTCCTTCTCTAGTTCTTTCACCTACACCTGCAAAAACAGAGTGACCATTATGGACAGCCGCTATATTTCTTATAAGTTCTTTTACTATAACAGTTTTTCCAACACCTGCACCACCAAAAATACCAATCTTTCCGCCTTTTGTAAAAGGGGAAACTAAATCTATAACTTTAATGCCCGTTTCAAGCATCTCTGGAGTTGTTTTCTGATCTATAAAAGCAGGAGCAGACTTATGTATAGGGTCTCTCCTAACTGAGCTGTCAATTTCACCTAAAGAATCTACAGGTTCACCTAAGACATTAAATATCCTACCTAAAGTTTTTTCTCCAACTGGCACTTTAATAGGAGCAAAAGTTCTTGACGCTTTCATTCCTCTTTTCATACTATCGGTTGAGCCCATAGCAATCGTTCTTACTTCAGAATTTTCCATTTCAAACATAGTTTCAAGTGTTAGACTACTGCCATCTGGCATTTTCATAACTAATGCTTCGTAAACCTCAGGGACATTCCCTTCAAATCTAAAGTCTACAATAGCTCCTTGAACTCTTATAACAATACCTTGAGCATTCTCACTCATTTGTTTATTTTCCATTTTACATTCCCTGTTGTCCATTAGCAAGATCTAAAATTTCGTTCGTAATCTTTTCTTGCCTAGACCTATTATAAATATTAGTTAAAGATTCAGAAATGTCCTTTGCATTATCTTTAGCATTTTTCATTGCTGTCATTCTTGCAGCCTGTTCTGAAGCATAAGCATTCATAAACGCACTGTAAAACTCTATTTCAAAATAAAAAGGAAGTAAATCTTTTAAAACCTGGTGAGAATTAGGTTCAAAAATATAACCAATATTATTTGCTTTAAAGTTTTGATCTTGTTTTACTGGAAATACCTCTTCTACTACAGGCTCTTGAATAAGCATATTTTTAAACTCTGTATATATTATGCTAACTTTAGTAACTTCTCCAGAAAGATAAAACTTTTTTGCAATATCTATCATAGGGTATAAATCATCATATCGAGGAAACTTTGTCCCCATATTAAAAGAAGCTAAGACATTATATCCATATCTAGTAGCTTCACCAGATGCTTTTTTGCCAATGACTACAACATAATCATCTTTTTTCAAATACGAGTTTACCTTTTTAAAAAGATTAACAACAAGTCCTCCAGCAAGTCCCTTATCTGGCGATATTATATATATTAATCTTTTACCTTCTTTTTCTGTTGAAAATTTTTCCATATCTTCTTGCAACCCTTTGTCTGCAAGAACATGCCAAACCATATCTTTAATTTTTTTAGCATAAGGATTATGTTTTTCAACAGAATCTTGAGCTTTACGTATCTTAGATGCAGATATCATCTCCATAGCCTTGGCTATTTGAGCAATACTATCAGATGTTTTTATTCTTTTCTTAAGCTGTTGTAAATTCTGTGCCATAATTATTTATACTCTTAAATTCTTTTATTTCTTTTTCAAGTTCTGCTTTTAGTGTGGCATCTATTTTTGAACCTGATAAGAGTCTTTTTATTGTTGCCGGATATGTCTGTTTTATATAATCTGTCATTTTATGTTCAACATCTATAATATTAGTTACTGATATATCGTCAAACAAACCTGAAGTTACAGCAAATAAAGATAAAATTTCTGAAATTTCATCATAAGGTCTGTATTGAGGTTGTTTTAAAATTTCAGTTGTTCTTTTCCCTCTCTCAAGGCGCCCTACTGTATCATCATCTAAATCACTTCCAAATTGCGTAAAAGCTTGTAATTCTCTAAATTGAGAAAGTTCAAGCCTTACAGGACCAGCAAGTTGTTTCATAGACTTAGTTTGAGCAGCCCCACCTACACGAGAAACAGAAAGTCCTACATTTATAGCTGGACGAACACCTGCATTAAATAAATCTGCTTCCAAATATATTTGTCCATCTGTAATAGAAACTACGTTGGTTGGAATATACGCTGATAAATCATTTCCTTGCGTTTCAATAATTGGCAAAGCCGTAAGCGATCCTCCACCATTTTTGTCTGACATTCTAGAAGCTCTTTCTAAAAGTCTTGAATGTAAATAAAAGATGTCACCAGGATAAGCCTCACGACCAGCAGGTCTTTTAATTAAAAGAGAAAGCTGTCTATAAGACCAGGCATGCTTGGTTAGATCGTCATAAACAACTAAAACATCTTCACCTTTATCCATAAAATACTCACCTATTGCACAGGCAGCAAGAGGAGCTATATATTGCATGGAAGCAGGCTCAGAAGCTGTAGCTGCAACAATAATTGTATAATCTAATGCACCCTCATCTTTTAATTTTGCAACAATAGAAGCTAAATTAGATTGCTTTTGTCCTATAGAACAATATATGCAAATTACTCTTTTTAATCCCATATCAAGTTTTTTCTGATTTATTATAGTATCAATAGCAATAGCTGTTTTACCTGTACCTCTATCACCTATTATAAGCTCTCTTTGTCCTCTACCTATAGGAGTCATAGCATCAATAGCTTTAATACCTGTTTTTAAAGGTGTGTCAACCGGACTTCTATATATAATACCAGGCGCTATTTTTTCAACTGGATAAGATGATGGTTTTTCATGTTTTAGTTCCGTACCATCTAAGGGCTCTCCCAACGTGTTTACAACACGTCCTACAAGCTTTTCTGAAACAGCAATATTTAAAACTTTACCTGTAGATTTAACTTTCAGTCCACGTACGACGTGTCCAGAATTTTTAAGTAAAACTATAGAAACAAAATCTTCATCAATATTTAAAACAAAACCTACTGAACCTTCTTCAAATTTTACCTCTTCATAATAGCCTGCGTTAGAAAGACCGGAAGCTTTAACAATTTCGTCACCAACAGACTCAACTATTCCAAAATTTATAAATTCCGGATTAGTTTGAAGAGAATATAATTCTTTTTCTATTTTCTGTATAATTTCTTCTGGTTTCATTACAATCTCTCTTTTGGGTTTCTCTAAAAGCCATAGTGTGTATAGATTCCTATGAATTTTGACAAGGCAAGGCAAAAAACGTAGGACTTATCGTATGGATAAGCACAAGACTTTTAACGCAGCAATGTCGAAAAAAGCACGGTAAAAAGATGCGTTAAGGTTTTTAGAGAGCCTCTTTTATTACATTTAAAATTCTTTTTATGGTTGCACTGACACTACAATCAAAAACAAAATCACCATATTCCAAACAAATTCCACCCACTAAAGTCTCATCATCTCTATTAAAAATAATTTTTTTATCTGGGAACATTTCTAAGATTTTATTTTTGTTTGTTTCGCTTAAAGTACCTGCAAAATTTACTAAAATATTGTTATTTTTAATCTCTTTAAAAAGAAGCATCATAAATAACTTAAGCTCTTTTCTAGAAAAGTTTGAAATAATCCAATTCAAATTTTTTTCAGATAATTCATCGTATTTTACAATTGACCAGACAAGTTCTTTAATTTGTAATCTTTTCATCTATTTTTTCCAAAGCACGCGACATAAGCTTTTGTTTTTCTTCTTCACTAAACAGGTCAGAAAAGACTTTTTTCAAAATTTTTTGTGATAAATCTATAGACATTTTCCCAAGTTGTTTAGAAACGTTATCAAATTCTAAACCAGCCTGCTGTCTTGCTTCATCTAAAATCGTCTGAGCCTGATGTTTTGCTTCAATTGTAGCTTTTTGTTTTTCCTCTTCAATAGCAATTTTAACAGAAGAAGTCAGTTTATCTGCATTAAGTTTAGCTTCAGATAACATTTTTTTTCTTTCTTGGCTAGCATTATCCAAAGCCAGTTTAGCATTTTCTGCATCTAGTAAGGATTGTTCTATCTTGCGTTTTCTTTGTTCAAGCATTTTTCTTAAAGGAGCAAACAAAAATCTTTTAAGAATAAATACAATGATTAAAAAATTGACAAGCTGAAATAAAAATAATTTTGCTTCAAGTCCAAATTTTTGTATTATTTCCATTTTTATCTCTTATTTAATTAGAATGCCAAAATGAGAGAATAAATTGCTATAGACTCAGCAAATGCCATCGCAATAAGCATATTAACCATTATTTTACCTGCTGCTTCAGGATTGCGGCCTATAGCTTCAATGGCTTTTGCCCCTATAAAACCTATGCTCAAGGCCGGTCCAAAGCCACCAATTGCAATAATAATTCCACCTGTAACTGTCATTTTTTTCTCCTTTACTACGTGGGTCTGTCTAAAAAACCCTCGTCATTAAATTTAATGAGACTTGTCTGTCATTATATGCATAAATGCCATGGTAAGCATAGCAAATACTATTGCTTGTATAAGAGCTACCATGAGCTCTAATCCTATAAACGGTAGCGGTAACCCAAATGAACATATTCCATACATTGTTGCCATAACCTTTTCTCCTGCAAAAATATTTCCAAATAAACGAAAAGAAAAAGATATAAACTTTGCAAGTTCATTTACAAATTCTAATATACCCACAAATAAAAATACAGGAAACATTTTAAAACTAATAAACCTTGTTAAATAGCCTTTTATACCAGTGTGTTTAATACTCAGAAAATGCGTTGTTACTACAGAAGCAACTGCAAGCGCTAAAGTTAAATTTAAATCACTTGTAGCAGCTCTTAGGAGAGGAACTCCATGGTCCCCAGATGATACATGGAATCTTATAGATTCAAAACCTGGAATTTGTGCTATTAAATTTGAAATTATTATGAATAGAAAAAATGATACTACCCAAGGATATATAAAAGACGCTCTACTGCCGGCAATACTTTCAGTTGTTTCTCTAAAATAGTCAATAATAGTTTCGATAGCATTTTGTGTACCTTGAGGTTTTAAAGATACTTTTTTAGTAGCTAATATAACAAGCGTAATTATGACAACATCTGTGATTAAAGTAGTAATAACTGTATTTGTCACAGGAAATCCTGCTACAGAAAACAACACATCAGGACTAATCTGCATCTCTAAACACCTCTGAAACTATTTATTATTATGATTTAAATTATTATCTAATTCACTTATGGCAAGTTTAGCATTTATATTAAAAGGATTCAAGTCCAAAGCTTGTTTATAAGCTTTTCTTGCATCGTTGAGTTTGCCTAAGTATTTATATAAATTAGCAAGATGAATATAAGTTTCAGAATATTCTGTTTTGCGTCTTTGAGACCAATCTTCTATCCAAAAATTGTGTGGAGGAGCTTGTAAATTTTTAGGGTATTCTAAGTGAGCTTTTAAGATTCTTTCTGCTTCGTCAAACTTACCTGCTTTTGCATATAAACTAGCAAGAGCATAGTAAGTTAGTGAGTATATTGGATCAATTTCAATATATTGCTTGTAATACTTTTCAGCATTAATAAAAGCCCTAGCAATTTCTTTTTGTTGAGAATCTATAATATCTTGAGATTTTCCTAAAGATTTATACTCATTTAGCAAATTTATGTGTGCACGTATCCCCTTTTCATACATTGTTCCTGCAATATATTTTGATTGCACATAATTGGGAGCGAGTGTCCAAAGATTTATAAAGGTTTGTTCTGCTTTTAATGGATCGCCTGCTTTCCATCTTTCAATATAGGCGTTTGCCTTAAAATACATAGACATTGGAAACGATGGATTATATTTATTGATTTTATCATACGTAGCTATAGCACTAGTCAAGTTTGAAACTTTTGAAAAAGCTATAGCTTTAGGATGTAAATAGTCTGCAATAAAAAACCTGGATGTAAAAATTATAGCAACTGAAAATATTATTATAACAATTACTTGTAACAAAATTTTTATTGACTTTTTTAAAGCATTTATTTCATTAAAATTAATTTCTTCGTTTAAAATTCTAATTCTTGCAGCTATAGTCAAAGTTAAACCTATTACTAACCACAACATAACTCCTGAAGAAACAAACCTCAAAGATACACATACACTATCATGTACAAGTTGTGCTACAAATGCAGAAGTTACACCCAACTGGAGATACAAAAGAAACCGTTCTTTTGGCATTTTTCTTAAACGTAAAAACATTATGTTTTTGTAGCCAACAATAAGAATTAAAATTACAAAAGTTAAAAATATAGATATGCCTACTATACCTTCCTCATACCAAATTTCTAAGTATTCATTTTCTGGATGATCACTTTCTGTATTATGTTTATCCTCAATAAAGAATATCTGAGGTCGTCGCCAAGCAGGATAAGTTACATAAAAAGTACCTATACCAGTCCCTAAAATGGGATGCGTGTTTATCATTTCCCAAGTGGAAAGCCAAGTAAATATTCTAAAAGAAGCACTGTCTGTCCTTTCTAAAGTTTTACGATATGTGCCAAAACCAAAAATTGATACTAGACCTAGCAAACAAATAGAACTGATTATGATAATTTTTTTATTTAACTTATTACGCAACAACACAAAAATATATATTATCGAGAAAATAAAAAGTCCTGCTGTAAAACCAAGCCAAGCACCTTTGGAAACAGTATTGTAAACACATAATACAATCATTAGCCATAAAAAGAATAAAAAAACATTTTTTTGACATATGCATAAGGCAAGTACTATTGGGCTCATAACGATTAAAAAATCACCAAAAAAGTTTGGGTTCCCAAAAGTTGACATGATCCTATCGCCAAAAGCCTGCCTCCACATAAAGAGATCAAGGCCAGGCATAACATAATAATCTAATATTTGTAATATACCATAAAAACATACTATAGCAGTAGCAGCTAAAAGCCAACTTTTTAGCTTAGAAAGACTTTTATCGTCACTGAACTGATCTATCAAAACAAAAACAATTCCAGAATATATAAACCTTCTAATAAAATCATTTAAACTTGCAAGTTTAAATGGAGAACACATAAGAGAAACCACACCTGAACACAGAAATAAAATTAACGGTAATAGATAAATAGAATTTTTCTTTAAAAAAGATAAGTTGCCTTCCTCTAATTTTAAAAGAAGCCAAGACATAATAACAAAAATTCCGCCGACGTGAAAAATAGTGATTTTTATTTGAGCAGAATCATAAGTGCCAAGATAAAAAGAGATGGCCATAAAAAAATATAATACTGACATACCGTACACGACTATTTGCTGTAGTTTAGTTCTTAACATATCTGCAATAACCTTTAATTTAGAAAATATTTATTTATTCGACGATAATTATACTTTAAAAAGGAATACTAGTCAAATTTATAATTCTTTATAAAATACTGAAGTATTTTTTCCATTTTTCTTAGCTTTATATAAGGCTGCATCAGCTTTATTAACTATAGTATTTAATTCTAAGTTGCTTTTTGAATTATAACTTACACCTATACTTGCTGTAATATTAAATTTTTCATTATTTTCTTCAAAAAATTTATTATTTAAAGATTTATTAATTTTATTTACTATAAGTATAGTTTCTTTTTCAGTTAAATCAGGAATAAATATTATAAATTCATCTCCTCCATATCTACCAACCAAACTATTATTTCCTAATATAGATAATATAATTTTACTAATTTCTGCAAGAATTTTATCACCAACTAAATGTCCGTATTTATCATTAATATCTTTAAAATTATCTAGATCTAGCATTAAAATGCAAAAATATTTACTTTTTTGAATTTTAATCTTTACAGTCTCTAAAAAGTAAAATTTTAATAATACTCCTGTCAAAGGATCAAATCGCAATTTTTGCTTTATTTCATCAAAATAATTTATTCTTTTCAAACCTAAAGAAAAATGAGAAACAAAAATAGAACCATCTTTTATATATCTTGATTCTAAATCTTTTTTTACAACAATAAAAATACACCCTAATATACTGTTTTCAACAAACATTGGAAAATATAAAACACTAAAATACTGTTTACTAAATTCTTTATTATCTATAACATAACAACTACTAGTGCCATTATTAACTAAACTAGTAAGTTCCATAAAAGAAGCTAAATCATTTCCCTGTAAAATACCAAAAACAGATATTTTTTCCCATCCAGATGGAACTTTTTCCAAAATAGCTCCACCAAAAACACCATAACTTTGACTAAAAAAATCTAAAATTAAATCAGCATAATCCTTTTTTAATGTAATATTAGATAGCAAATCATCTAAATCATACAGCTTAGATATCCTTTGCATGTCATATTCATATTCTTTTTTTAACTTTATAGACTCTTGATACTCAGAAAATACAGATGTATATTGATTTTTTAAAACATTTTTTTTTGAAGACAAAATTGTTTTTATTTTTTTTAACTTTATATTTATATAATATGGAAATGGTATTAAAGAAATAAAAATTAAACACATAATGAATAAATTAAAAGAAAAGTTTTTTGTAAAAGCTATAAAAAGGCAACATACAAAAACTGAAGAAAAAATAACGCAGCTTTTAATATATAATGAATAATAAAATCCTAATAAGCCTATAAAAGTTATCCATATTATAGTACCGCCAGAAGATGGTACTATAAAATATAAAAAAATTATTACAAAAAACGTATATATTAAACTTAGTAATCTTTTATCAAGAGTTATTGTATTTTTCAATTCTATTTCTTCCTAATTTCTTTGCTCTGTAGAGAGCTTTATCTGAATTTTTTATAAAGTCTTCAGCATTAAGATTATCATCATTTTGAGTTAACGATACAAAACCAAAACTTGCTGTTACATTTAGACTAATAGGTGGAAATTTTTCTAATGGTAAATAAAATTTTGTTTTTTCTATAGTTAGTCTTACTTCTTCTAATATTTTTAAAGCGTCATTGGAGCTAGTATGTGTCATTATAAAAGAAAATTCATCTCCTCCGTATCTAGCTAAGGTATCTGCTTCTCTAAATGTGGAACGCAAGACTGATGCGAATTGTTGTAAAACAGAATCTGTAGCTAAGTGTCCATACTTATCATTAATATTTTTGAAAAAATCTATATCTAAAATACCAATAGTTAAAGAAAGTTTGTTTCTTTTTGCATAAGCTAATTCTTCATTAAAACGCTCTTTAAAAAAACTTTGTCTGTAACAACCTGTAACTGTATCAACAATAGAAAGAGCTTCAAGTTTTTCGTATAAATAGTAATTATTAATTATTTTACTTATACTCGATGAAAAAAGTAATAATTTTTCTACATCTTCATCATAAAAAAAATTATTTATATATGAAAACCCTTCTATAATCCCCCAAATTTTACCATTAATATTTATAGGCGCAACCAATATAGATTTTTTCTTACTGTTTTTCATATTGAAACGTTTATCTTTAGATAAATCATTTATCATTAAAGTGGAATTTTCTGTTCTTATATATTTTGCAAAAACATCATCTTCGGTATATTTTTTTACTTTCCAGCTCCCTTTTTCCATAAAATTAATAGCAATATCTTGAATTTGGAGAAACATTTCATTTTCGCTAGAAAATTTATGAAAAAACTGTATAATATTACCAAGATTAACAAAATTTTCAATCTTTTTGGACATTTTTTCTATTTCTGTATTATTTTTTAAGATTTCAGTTTTTTTTAACATTATATCAAGTGCAATATTGTTGTTTTCATCTACTAATGCATTCTCAACTTCTTTATATCGATTTTTATACATCTCAAAAATCCAATATAAAATTATAAGTGCTATACATTCAAGAGAAACTAATCTAGATTGGAAACGAATAACTACAAATGGTTCCCCTGAGTTAATAACAAAATCTATGATTTCCATAAAAGTAACGACCACAGTTAAACAAATTAAAATAGTAGCGTAATTATTTTTAAAAAAATAACATAAAATTATTATTGGCAAACCTATCATAGGAAAGTTTACACTGATATTTTTATGCAAAAATAATGCCCAAATAACAAAAAATATAACTAAAGTGATAGACAAGCATGTTTTTAATATATATTTAACCTTAGAGTTTGTAAAAAAGTTATTTTTCATGATATGTAGTATAGTCAACGATAAGTTTTGTTTCAACCTTCTTTTGTAAATTTTTATCTATAAATTTAAAATTTTTAACCCACCTATCATTAATTTTATTACTGGGCCAGGCTATCCACAAACTGTTTTTTCCTTGTATTATACGGCACTCTATCTCAATTTCATTATCAAAAATCACAGAGGCAAAAGCTTTAATACCTGTGTTATTTCTTAATATATAAAGCTTATTAGTATTAAAAGATATATCTCTATTATTGCTAAGGACTTTATTGCCTAGCAAAGAATCTTTTAAATATATTTTAAAATCTCTTTTCAATATGGAAAACTGTTGATATTGTTTATTTTTTGATTTGTATGTTGGAAACTTCAGTTCATTATTTTGTAGTTCTATATTTAAAATTTGTATACTATTATTTAAAATTATATTGAATTTGTTGTTTTTATTTGAAATTGCAGTAATTTTTAAACTAGCAAAAGCACAGTTAAGAAAAATTATAATAAAAAAAAGAATTAAACAAATCTTCATATTTACTTAATAACTCTAGCTATTTCTGTAAATATGTTTTTGTAATTTGATAATTTCTTTAAAAAATCAATATAATATTCAAGATTTGAATTATACTTTATCAGAGTTTCTAATCCAAAAATTAAAGATTTTTCACTAAAATCTTGATTTAAAAAAGGCATAAGCTTTGGTATAGCTAATTTCCTAGCGACATTTGGAGTTATTTTTACTATATTTAATTTTAATCTATTAGCCAAATGTGTTAAAATAGTTTCCTCATCTTCTATATCTTGCTCTTTCTTAAGAAGTAAAACTAAATCTTCAATACCAAACAATAAAATTGGCTCATAAGTGATTTTATTTTTATCGTTAAAATTTTCCAAAGCAAGCTTAAATTCTTTTTTCATTTTAGCCATGCTATTGAGTTGCTTGTTCTTGAAAGCTTATCTGGACAAGTAACAAGGTTTAATTAGAGCTTCTTTAAGTTCAAAATTATCAGAAACACTAATTGCTGAAATTAACTGTGCTTCAAAGATGTATCCTTTAGGGCATTTGATTTCTTCTAAAATTGAAATTATCATGCTCTTAATATCTTATCAAATTATATAAAAGCTTAGCAACTATCACAACATATTGGACATTTAGGTATTTAAGCTCTCGTATTATTAGCCCTATGCCTGCCGTTGATATCGTTTCTTTCCATAATCCCTTGCAATGTTCTTCTAAATGCGGCTTTATTTCCTTTTGCTTCCCTTTATAATCTTTTATTTCTTGTCTTATCACGCTTTCGTTTAGACCTTCTCTCTCCTTGATTAAACCCACTATTCCAAATTCTCCATACCTTTTTTGTCAATCTATATCCGTGTTTTAATAATACCTGCTTTCGTATCATCTCTATTTGTATTATTTACTACTTTTTCAAACCCTTTGATCTCCTTGCTATATAGTGTCTTGTAAAACCTGTTGCAATACTGCATATTCAACCTCACTCAATTTCCTCCAAAGGCCAAGAGCGACTTATACCCCTCTTCGCCTTTACATTATACCCCTAATACCCAATATGTGTTTGATATTTTTCATGGTGTGTTTCCTAGTTTAAGTATTAACTTCTAAATTTTAAAAGTAGTATCTATCTCAAATTAGTACATTATTTTTTT